>JAZUEL010000034.1:0-56169 GCA_045640125.1 Oscillospiraceae bacterium | reverse complement strand
GGTAACCAATCCACGTATATCAGAGTGGTCAACGCCGGAGACTGATTCCGAA
Source organism: Oscillospiraceae bacterium (assembly GCA_045640125.1). GTDB lineage: Bacteria > Bacillota > Clostridia > Oscillospirales > Oscillospiraceae > CAJOIG01. Next base: position 56,117 of record JAZUEL010000034.1, on the reverse strand, counting down.
GCTCTTTCAGTATGCCTTCCGAAAAAATCTTGCGATGACCCTGTTTTGGACATTTTGCCTCTTGACAACGGTCATTTCATATCAGTATTACCCTTTCCAACAACATGTCGCAGTCGCAAATTAACACGAGGTGATATTACATGGAAATTCCACGAATTGACAGGCAAAGCCGCAAGTTTCAGGTGACTTTGCAGCGTCCAGTCGAAAATGGCTGGACGGAAGAGAAAGTACAGAATGTGCTTTCAAAACTCAAGCCCGACTATGCTTGTGGCGCAATGCACATCGCGCCCAGCACGGGCTCGCAGCATATGCACATCTTCGTCGCGCGTGCAGGAGCAATTCGCTTCAGCACCGTTGAAAGAGCCTTCCCAAGAGCTCATATCGAGTTCTGCCGAGGAAGCTGCCTTGAAAACCGCGACTATATCGCCCGCGAGGGCAACCACGAAGAGGCAGAAGGCGAGGAGACCCTGATTCCCGGAACTTTCTGGGAAATAGGGGAGCTTCCCACAGAGGCAGGCAAAAAGCCGTCGCTGATGGCACGACTTGTTGCTGACGTTGAGGCAGGTGTTCCGATTGGCACTCTTGTCCGCGATGAGCCCAAGCTCGCGCTGAAGATCGACTCCATCGAGCGTCTTCAGGAGACGCTGCGGGAAGAAAAGTATCGGGAGCTCGAGCGCGAGGTGGAGGTCGTCTACCTGTACGGAGCGCCGGGCAGCGGAAAAACCAGGAGTATCTTTGATGCGCATGACGCCTCGGAGATATGCCGAGTCACAAACTATGGCCTGAATGGACGAGGTGTGCTCTTTGATGCCTACAAAGGCCAGAATGTACTGGTCTTCGAGGAGTTCTACTCTCAAGTTCCCATGTCTGAGATGTTGAACATTTTGGACCGCTATCCGCTGATGCTGCCGGCCCGCTACCATGACCGCGTGGCCTGCTATACGCATGTTTACATAACGTCGAATGTGTCGCTGGACCATCAGTATTTGGCGGAACGTAGACAAAACCCCCGGGCATGGGAAGCGCTCCTGCGCCGCATTTCCCGTGTTGTGGAAGTCCTTCCTGACGGAACTCAAGTTGAGCATCCCAAGGAAGCGTATATGTGAAGAGGTAGATGCTAAAATGAACCGGAAAAGTGAAATTGAGGGCGAACTGCGTCGCAGAATCGCCCTCCTGCGGATCAAAGCCGGATTACACCGTATTCGGACAGAGCGAAAAGCGCGGATGATGTGTGCGGCGTTTTGTCTGCTCCTGTTCCTGATGTACTTTGGCTATCCCGCGCTGTACCTGCGCCAAGATGAGGTGCTCCGCTCGCTCCTGTCCGGCATGAACAAGAGCAGCTTCCCTATCGTATTTGCGTCGGGTGCTGTGCTGATTGTGTATGTGCTTGGTGTGCCCCGCGGAGCTCTCGCTGTTCGGAATGGCTTGCAGCGGGCGGGCATCGTGAACCACGCCGGAGAAGCACCGGTGCTTCTGAACCGGGGGCAGGACACCCAACACCCGGACATCACCGTGCTGGAGCTCTACGCCCCCGGTATCACGGAGACGATGCTCGAGGACAGGCAGGCCGAGGTGGAGGCTGCACTGGACGCCTATCTTGCCGACTGGCACTATGGCAGCAGGCTCAACACAATGGTGCTGCGGGTAACACCGTCCGATGGCGGTCTGCCCTCCGTCATCCGATGGAAGGGCGAGTATGAAAACGACAGAGACTTTGCGCTGACGCCGGGTATGTCGCTCACGGGGCTTGTGACGATTGACCTTGCCGTGATGCCCCATGTTTTAATCGGCGGGTCTACCGGCTCCGGAAAGACGGTGCTGTTCAAGTCACTCCTGCGAGAAGCGTATCGCAAAGGCGCGGAAATCCTCATCGCCGACTTCAAAGGTGGGGTGGACTTCCCGCCCGTGTGGCACCGCTGCTGCACCCTGCTGTTTGAGGAAGACGAACTCCGGCAACGCCTGTGCGAGCTGACGGAGGAGCTGGAGGCACGGAAGGTGATTTTGAAGGAGTCCGGCTTGCCGAACATCCACGAGTACAACCGGCAGAGCGAGACTCCCATGAAGCGTATCCTCTTTGCCGTGGACGAGTTTGCCGAAATCTTTGACAAGACGGGGCGCAGCAAGGCCGACCGGGAGATCATCGACGAGGTCGTCGGCTATGTGTCCACCATCGCCCGACAAGGGCGTGCCATGGGCATCCATCTCATTCTGGCAACTCAACGACCCGACGCGAACATCCTGCCCGGACAGATCAAGAACAACCTGGACATCCGCATCTGCGGCCGCGCCGATCAGGTGCTGTCCCAAATCATACTGGACTCCACGGATGCGAAAGACCTGATACCTAAGGCATCCCGCGGACGCTTTATCATGGGCGACGGCACCATCTTTCAGGGCTTCCTGATTGACGAAAGTGAGCTCTGACCGCAAGTTGTTTAAAACGCGGCAGCGGACGGGTATGCTCAAAGCGGAAAGAAGGTGAGACCGTGTGGAGATGACCGTATATGACGACAAAAAGCTCGTGGCCGTGTGGCTGAGCCGCGAAGAAAAGCAGGACACGAGCCTGCGGGACAAGCTGCGGGAGCTTTACGCGGCCTACCGGGGAACAAAGTATCTGGTCGCTGTGTTTGAATCCGGGGAGGGAGACCTCTACGAGGACACGCTGGCGCTGCTGAAGTACAACCGCAAACGCTCGGCAGAACTGGCGGCGCAGAAAGAGCAAGAACAAGCTGAATAAACCGAAGGGAGGAGTGAAAGCTCCTCCCTTTTCCACTTGCATTTTCGCCATGACGGATGTACAATGTTGATATAGTATGATTTATAAACAAGTGTGATATTGACAAATGAAAGGGAGGAGAGAAATGGTCGAGACCTTTGACATTGCGGGCTACTGCCGCATTTCCGTGGATGATGAGCTGGATCGGGACAATGTGTCCATCGAAAACCAAAAGGCCATCATCGAGGACTATGTGAAGAGCCGATTTCCCGGAAGCTCGCTGACCTTCTACGAGGACCGTGACCGCTCGGGCTACACCTTTGAGCAGCGCGAGGGCTATCAGGCCATGCGGAAAAAGCTCATGCGGAAGGAATACGACATTCTTGTTGTCAAGGACTTCTCCCGCTTCTCCCGTCGCAACAGCCGCGGCCTCGTGGAGCTGGAGGACCTGCGCGATGCCGGAATGCGCATCATCTCCATCGGCGACGGCATCGACTTCCCCAACGACGATGACTGGCTGAAAATCCAGTTCCAGTTCCTCATCAACGAAATGCCTGTCACGGACACATCCAAAAAGGTGCGCAATGTTATCAAACGCCGACAGGCGGACGGACGCTGGATCTGTGCCGCGCCCTACGGCTACATCGTCAATAAGCGGCAGGAGTTTGAGATCGTACCCACCGAGGCGGAGATCGTCCGAAAAATCTTCTCGCTATACAACGACAGCGGCTGGGGCTATATGAAGATTGCCAATTACCTCACCGAACAGGGCATCCCGACGCCGCGGGCGAGCGAACAGATACGCAGGGAAGCGGCGGGCGAGGATTGTAAGCGTCCGGTCAAGAATGCGTGGGCCATTGTCTCGGTGCAGGGTATACTGGACAACGACTTTTACATCGGCACCCTGCGGCAGGGCAAATACACCCGCGCCAAAATAAACGGCAAGGATGTGAAGCGTGACGAGGACGAACAGATCGTCATCGAAAACCACCATCAGGCCATCATCGATTACCGCACCTTCGCCCTCACCCGCGCTTTGCGCGAAAGCCGCGCCCGCTTCCACTACCGCGGTGTGAAGAAAAACGACAACACCTATTCCGGTTTCCTCGTCTGCGGCGACTGCGGAAGTCCCCTCTTTGCCATGAGCCGCAGCAACCTTGCGCCCGCCTACACCTGCGGCACCTACCATCGGCGAGGACTTGCGGGCTGTACCTCCCATCACATCCGCACCGACCGGCTCGACGAGTTGATGAAGCTCTATATCCGAAAGCTGTGCGAAAACTCCGAGGACATGATCGCCCGGCTCCATGATGAGCTTGCCTCTGAGGAAGAGGATGTTGCCCAGACGGAGCAGGCCGCCGACCGACTGGCGGAGGTGCTGGTCGATTTGCAGGAGGAGCTGCGCGTTACGAAGCGCCAACGGGTGCGGGACCTTATGCGGCATCCCGAGCAGGAAAAGCTTCTCGACGAGACCTACGATCAGATGGAGGACGAGCTGCAAAAGAAAATCGAGGGACTCAGCCATCAAATCGGGATGCTCTCCGACAAGCGCAACACCATCATTCAGGTCAACCGCGCAGCCAAGACGGCGATGGATGTTTTCCGGGACATCCTTGAAAAGGAACGGCTGGAGCGCGGCGATCTGGAGCTGATCCTCCGGCAGATCACCGTGTACGAGGACCATCTGGATATACAGCTTCAAAGCGATATTGACACGCTCCTAAAGACGGGAAGCATGGAGCAAGCCGTAAATTTTAATTCCGGCACGGAAAACGAGCAAATTACCGTCACCCAGTCGAGCAAAAACCATTCTGACCGGGTTTTTCGTGCCAATGTCATCAGTGACGGTGACCCGCTGGAGATTTACACAGACTCCGACGGGGAGGTCATCTTCAAAAAATACTCCCCCATGGGGGAGTTGACCGATTTTGCCGCGCAGATCTGTCAGTCCATGCACAAGACCACCGATCTGCCCGCGGTGGTATGCGACCGCGACAGCGTGATCGCCGTGGCCGGTGCGGAACGCCGCGAGCTGCTCGACCGCCACGTCAGCCGCGCCATGGAGCAGCTCATGGAAAACCGGCGGGCATTCTCCGCCGACGCGGAGGGGCGCAGCGTGCCGCTGACCGACGCGGACGGCTCGCCCGAGGCCGCCGTGGCCGTGCCGGTGTTGAGCGAGGGCGATGTGCTCGGCTGCGTGGTGTTCCTGCGGGGCGGCCACAAGGCGGGCGAGCTGGAAGTCAAGCTCGCCGGTACCGTCGCCGGATTTTTGGGCAAACAGATGGAGATGTGAAGTCAAACAGGTGCGTTTTTTCGCACCTGTTTTGTGTTGTTTGTGCCGGATGTGTGCTGTTCGTGTCCGGGGGATTGAAAACGCGGCGGCGACGGATTAGGATGAGGCTGCAAGAGACTTACAAAAATAATTTGGAGGAAAACCATGAAGAAAATCGCATTGCTTCTTGCTCTCGTGATGCTGCTCAGCCTGTGCGCAGCCTGCGGCAGCAAAGAAGAAGCGGCTCCCGAAGCTGCTGCCCCTGCTGCGGCTCCCGCCGCTGCCCCCGCTGCCCCCGCTGCCCCTGCCGGTGACGCTTCCGGCGAGCCCAGCGGCAACCCGCCCGAGGTGCAGTATACCCCCTCTGCCGGCACCGACTATGCCCGTGACTTCGAGGGCTACCGTCAGTACTGCCTCGACGCTTTCGCCAACGACCAGTTCGCCCCCGAGGATGTGAAGACTGCCACCAAGGCGGAGTTCGAGGCCATGACCGAGGACAACTTCCAGTCCGGCGAGCGCTGGACCGCTCTTGTCGGTCTCGGCGTGTTCGACGACTACGAAACCTTCCTGGCCAGCAAATAATCCCTTGCAAAGATGCGGCTCTGCGTGCATACTGTGCGCAGAGCCATTGACACATTAAAAAGGAGTTTTGAACATGAAAAAGCTTTTGAGCATCCTTCTGGCGCTGTGCTTGGTTTTGTCGCTGGGTGTGGGCGCTTTCGCCGCCTCCGGTGAGGCGAGTGGCGAGCCCTCCGGCGAGGCCGCATCGCTCGAGCTGACGGCTCCCGCCTGGGAAAAGTCCGCCGACGGCAGCTATTACAGCCTCAAAAACGTCGTGTACTGCACCAAGCTTATCAACCCGAGCTATCAGTACATGAACATCTACGTCCCCGCGGCGTACATTGACGGCGGCGACTGCAACGGCTACACCGCCGACACCGCCCCCATCATCATCGAAAACAACTGCATGGGCTGGAACAGCTCCACCCCCGGCAACGCCAACACCAAGTACCTCGCCGAGGGCTTTGTCCATGTGAACGTCGGCTGCCGCAGCCGCAACGCCGAAAACGGCACCGGCAAATCCCCCGCGCCCGTGGTCGACCAGAAGGCCGCCGTGCGCTATCTGCGCCTGAACGCCGCGGTCATCCCCGGCGACGAGGAGAAGATCATCTCCCTCGGCTCCTCCGGCGGCGGTCAGATGAGTTCCATCCTCGGCGCGACCGGCAACATGGACGAGTACTTCCCCTACCTCTATGAGATCGGCGCTGCCGGTATCGAGAAGCAGGGCGATGCCTATGTCTCCACCATCGACGACAACATCTTCGCCTCCATGTGCTTCTGCCCCATCGTTGACCTCGACAGCGCCGACCTCGCCTATGCGTGGCTGCGCTTTGACGCGGGCGAGAAGTCCGCGATGACCATGTTCTCCGGCGAGATCGAGTTCTCCGACTTCCAGCTCGCTCTGCAGGACGATCTGGCGGTCGCCTTTGCCGCCTACGTCAACACCCTCGGCATCGTGAACGAGGACGGCGAGGCGCTGAGCTTTGACGGCGCTTCCGGCGAAATGGATCCCCGTTCCGGCTCTTACTACGATCAGATCCTTGAAAACATCTCCGACGCGCTCAATGCGTGGGTCGACTCCGGCGCTTACGCCGAGGGCGGCGCTTCGAGCGAGCCCTACGAGAGCTTCGAGGCCTACTATGCCACGCTGAACGATCCCGAGAGCTGGCTTCAGCAGAACGCGGACGGCTCCTGGGCGGTCACCGACCTCGCGGGCTTCCTGAACGGCACCGGTCTCGCCCGTAACAAGGACATCCCGGGCTTTGACACCTTCCATGCCACCGAGGAAGGCAACGCCTTCGGCACTACCGAGGAGGGTGGTGTCCACTTCTCCAAGGGCGTTGCGGACGTTCTCGCGGCGAACTACGACGAATATGCCAAGATGAACGGCTTTGCCGATCAGGACGTGGATGCCTACATCGAGCAGGCCAACCGCGCCGACATCGCGGAGCAGACCTATCTGCTGAACGCCACCCAGATCATGCTGGACGTGGCGGCGGGCGAGCAGGAATCCGACATCGCGCGCCACTGGCGCACCCGTAACGGCACCGCCGATGAGCACACCAGCTTCACCATCGCCTACAACCTCGCCATGAGCGCGAGAATGGCGGGCGCGGAGAGCGTGGATTACAGCCTCGTGTGGAAAATGCCCCACGGCGACGCTGAGGGCACCAGCACCGGCACCTTCATCGACTGGGTGCACGCCATCTGCGCGGACGATGCTGCCTCCGGCGAAGCGAGCGGTGAGGCGAGCGGCGAGCCTGCGGCGGAGCTGTCCGACGGCGGCTGGCCTCTGAGCGGCGCGGGCGACACCTCCATGGACGCTTACAAGAGCTATCTCAAGGCCTACATGGACTGCGTGCCCGAGATGGACGGCCACGAGGAGGAACTCTACGGCCTCATCGACGCGGAGATCTGGGATGCTCCCGTGGCGATGGCCTTTGAGAACTGGTTTGAAGAAAATGCCATGAGCTACGATGAATTCGTGGCGGCGGGCGGCGTGTATGCGCTGCATCTCTTCGGTCTGACCAGCCCCGCAGCTTGACGTCAGAAGAACGCGGCTCCGTTCCGCTTCCGCAAGTGTGCGAAAGCTTCACGTCCGCCGCGTCCTTCTTCCTTTCAAAACTGCGACCACTTCGTTGGGTCGCAGTTTTGTTATTTTACGGGGGATTGGGGTTTTAAGTATGGCTGAGCCCTTTCCATTTCATCAGCGCGAGGTAGCGCTCGCGGGCACTCGCGAGGCGGTCGCGCCCGATGGGGAGCTCCGCGCCCGTATCGAGCGTGACGGAGCGGGAGGAGATCTTGCGGATACAGCGGAAATTCACCAAAAAGCCCTTGTGGATGCGTATGAAGCCCATCGGCAGGAGCTTTTCCTCCAGCTCATACAGGCTTATGCGCACGGGAAAAATCTCGCCGCTCTGCAAAAACAGGCGTTGATTTTTGCCCGCCGACTCCACATAGAGGATGTCCGCCACGCCGAAGCTGCGCATCACGCCGTCGGTGCTTTGCAGCAGCAGCACGGAGCTGCGCTCCCGCAGTGCGGCGATATACTGGCGCAGCACATCGTCAAGCTCCTCGGCAAAGCGGCTCTTGCGGATGAAGGACCACGGGTGGACGCGGAAGATCTCGTAGACCTTGTCCTCCATGTTGGAGACATAGATGATGTCCGCCTCACAGCCGTGGGCGCGGAGCTGCTCGCCGAAGGCGATGCCGTCCGTTTCCGGCATATCGATATCGAGAAAGAGCAGGTCGGCGCTCAGCAGCGCGGGAACGCCCCAGAGCTCGGCGGGGCTGCGTCCGGCGGTGAGCGTCACCTCGATGCTCTGCGCACGGAACGCGCGGCGGAGCGACTCCTCCATCAGCGTGCGAAAGGCATCGTCATCGTCGCAGAGGATGATGTTAAGCGTCTGCATCCGGCGTGTCCTCCATATACAGCATGGCGTCGGCGGTAAACCAGCCCTTCTCCGCGGAGAAAGTCACCGCGCCGTCGTATTTCTCCGCGATGCGGCGGATGATGGGGATGCCGAAGCCGTGCGCCTGCGGATTCTTTTTTGTGGTCAGCAGCTTGGGATTTTCCGTCAAAACGTCGTCCGCGGCGGGGTTGGCGACGGAGATGAACAGGCTGTTTTTCTCCGTGTGCAGCGTCGCCTTGACGAGCGCGCCGCCCGCGCGGAGGCAGCCCTCCACGCCGTTGTCGATCATGTTGGACAGCAGCGAGCAGAGATCATCGTCCGCGATGCCCACGCGCTCCGGCACGGCGGCGATCACGTCCAGATGCACCCCCGCCGCGGCGGCGGTGGCGATGTGGTGGTTGATGAGCGAGGTGAGCAGCGGATTCGGGCAGCGGAACTCCTCCAGCTTCGGCAGCGTGCGCCCCGCGTAGTCGGCGAAATACGCCTCCAGCTTGTCGTATTGCTTGTCGCGGAGCATGGTCTCCATGACCGCGAAGTGATTTTTCAGCTCGTGCCGCAGGCTGTGATACTCGCGGCTTAAACTGTCCGAGCGCTGATAAAACTCCAGATCCTGCGCCAGCTTCGCCTGCATGGTGGCGCTCTCGGTGGCGCGGCGGTGCTCCTTGAGCAGGACGTGGTAGAGGTAGTAGATAAGCAGATTGACGACGAAAAAGGCGGGGAGCATGAGGTTGGCGGCGATGTTCGGCATGGGCGGCATATTCTGCCGACCGGACACGGCGCGGATGAGGTACAGGCACACCACGGAGATGAGCGCGATCGCCAGCATCGTCATCCAGTAGGCGCGGGGGATGCGGTCGGAGGACTTCGGTCTGAACAGCACGATCACCGTCAGCGCCGCCGCGAGCAGCAGGAATTGCAGGATGTTCGAGAGGTCGCCGCTCATGACGGGCATGAACACCTGCGTGCAGATGGATTGTGCCCAGTTGATCTCCGCGATCACCGTCGCCGCCACGACCACGCGGATGTGCGGCTGGATGGGGGAGAAGAACACGGCGTAGACCATGATGAGAAACAGCAGCACCACATGGCTGAACGAGCCGATGCGCGTGAACTCGCCGATGCGGGGCGAGACGATGAAATAGATGAGCGCGGCAAGCGCGCAGAACGCGAGCATGGACAGCGCGATGCGGGCGGGTTTTAAGCGTTTGCGGTCATCGAGCGACAGCACGAGGATCGCCAGCGCGAGCGGGATGAGGTAGCATTGGTAGAAAAAACCGGAGAAGCGGGTGACCGTGGAGACGAAGGAATACACCAACGGCTCGGCAAAATCATGAAAGACGGGCTCGACGGATGCGATAGGCATGGGGGTGTCCCTCCCTCGGTGGGTTTTTTATACATTATATAATAGTTAAAACGGAAACACAAGAAAAACGCATTTTCCCTTGCCATCGGCGGGAAAGTCGGCTACACTGAAACGGCGGGCGGTCATGCCCGCGAATTATCGGAAAAGGACTATCAGCATGGAACAAACGGACATCATAAAGCTTCTGGCGGAGCAGTTCGGTCAGAGGGAACAGTATATTGAAAATATCGTGAAGCTGCTCGACGAGGGCAACACCGTGCCCTTCATCGCGCGCTACCGCAAGGAGCTGCACGGCACGATGGATGACCAGCTCATCCGCGCCATCGCGGACAGACTGGAATACCTCCGCAACCTCGCCAAGCGCCGCGAGGAGATCAAGACCGCGATCGAGGCGCAGGGTAAGCTCACGGAGGAGCTGATCGCCGCGATCGACGAGGCGCAGACGCTCGCCGCGCTCGAGGAGCTGTATCGACCTTACAAGCAGAAGCGCCGCACCCGCGCCACGATCGCCCGCGAAAAGGGACTGGAGCCGCTCGCGGCGGACATTTTTGCGCAAAAACTGTGGGGCGTGACACCGGAGGAGCTGGCGGAGGATTACATCGACCCCGAAAAGGGCGTGGAGACCGTCGCGGACGCGCTGCAGGGCGCGTCGGATATTCTGGCGGAGGATATTGCGAACGACCCCGCCGTACGCAAGCGGCTGTATGAGCTGCAGCAGCGGCAGGGGCGGCTTTGCTCCAAGGCGCTGACGGAGGAGGACACGGTCTACCGCCTCTATTACGATTTTTCCGAGCCGCTGGCTCGTTTGCAGAGCCACCGCATCCTCGCCGTCAACCGCGGCGAAAAGGAGGGCGTGCTCAAGGTGTCCGTGGAGCTCGACGCGGAGCTCGCCGTGCGCGAGATGCGGCGGCAGGTGGTGCAGCCCGGGAGCTTTTCGATGCAGTTTCTCGCGGGGGTCTGCGAGGATTCCTACAGCCGTCTGCTCGCGCCCTCCTTGGAACGGCAGGCGCGCAGTGAGCTGACCGACGCGGCGAATGAGCAGGCGATTTCGACCTTCTGCCTCAACCTCAAGCCGCTGCTCATGCAGAGCCCCGTCAAGGGCAAGGTCACGATGGGCTTCGACCCCGCCTACCGCACCGGCTGCAAGATTGCCGTCGTGGACGACACGGGCAAGGTGCTCGAGACCGGCGTTGTCTACCCCACGCCCCCGCACAGCAAGACCGCCGAGGCGGAGCGCATCCTCACCGGCATGATCCGCCGCCACGGCGTTACCGCCATTGCCATCGGCAACGGCACGGCATCCAAGGAGTCGGAAATTTTCGTCGCGGACATGATCCGCAATATGCCCGACGTGAGCTATATGGTCGTGAGCGAGGCGGGCGCGTCGGTCTACTCGGCATCGAAGCTCGGCGCGGAGGAGTTCCCGCAGTTCGATGTGTCGCTGCGCGCGGCGGTGTCCATCGCAAGACGGCTGCAAGACCCGCTGGCGGAGCTTGTGAAGATCGAGCCGAAGGCGATCGGGGTCGGGCAGTATCAGCACGATATGCCGCCCGCGCGGCTGGATGAGGCACTCGGCGGCGTGGTCGAGGACTGCGTCAACGCCGTCGGCGCGGACATCAACACCGCCTCGCCTGCGCTGCTCGGCTACGTCGCGGGACTGAGCGCCGCCACGGCGAAAAATATCGTCGCCTACCGCGAGGAAAACGGCGCGTTCACCAGCCGCAGCCAGATCAAAAAGGTGCCGAAGATCGGCCCCCGCGCCTTTGAGCAGTGCGCGGGCTTCCTGCGCGTGCCGGAGAGCAAAAACGTCCTCGACCGCACGGGCGTGCACCCCGAGAGCTACGACGCGGCGAAGAAGATTCTGGAGCTCTGCGGCTACGACCTCAAGGACGTGGCGCGGGGCGAGGTGAGCGAGCTGAAGGCGCGGCTGGACAGCTTCGGGCTGACGAAAGCCGCGGAATACGCGGGCGTGGGTGTGCCCACGGTGCGGGACATCGCGGCGGAGCTTGTGAAGCCCGGGCGCGACATCCGCGGTGAGCTGCCCGAGACGATGCTGCGGCGGGACGTACTGTCGATGGACGATCTCGTGTCCGGCATGAAGCTCAAGGGCACGGTACGCAACGTGGTGGACTTCGGTGCCTTCGTGGACATCGGCGTGCATCAGGACGGGCTGGTGCATATCTCGCGGCTGTCCGACCGCTATGTGAAGCACCCGAGCGAGGTCGTCAAGGTCGGCGATGTGGTCGAGGTCACGGTGCTCGACGTGGACGCGAAAAAGGGGCGCATCAGCCTCAGTATGCAGAAGCAATAAAAATACCCCCCTCAGTCGCCTGCGGCGACAGCTCCCCCAAGGGGCACCTTAGACAACGCAAGGTCTAAAGCCTCCCTCGGGGGAGGTGGCGCGCAGCGCCGGTGGGGGTTATTCGTATTTTTCGGCGACAGCGGCGGCGAGGCGGGCGTATTCCGCGCGCACGCTCTCGGGTGAGAGAAGCTCCACCTCCGTCCCGAAGCCGAACAGCCAGCCGTAAAACTGCGGGCTCACGACCGCCTTGACCGTGAGCGTGAAATGTTCGCCGTCCGGCTCGGGGACGATGATCGCGTCCCTGCCGAAGCGGTCGATGACCGCGCCCCCCAGATGATCCGGCCAGCGCATCCGCACGCTCTGCTCCGCGCCGCCGAACATCCCGAACACCTTTTGCGTGTACGCCGACATATCCACCTGCTCAAAGAGCTCGCGCCCCTCGCGCGCGCCGTCCGTCGTCTCGATCTCCGCCATCTTGTCCACGCGGAAATGCTTCAGCCGCCCCGCCTCGGCATCGTAGCCGAGGAGATAGTAATTCTCGTTGTCCCACAGCAGGGCGTAGGGGCTGATGCGGTAAAATGCGCCGTCGCGGCGGAAGCGGCGGGATTTGGTGACGGTGTATTCGTAGTAGCGGAAGCGCACGGGGCGGTCGTCCGCGATGGCGGCGGAGAGGCGGTCAACATTATAATAAACGGACTCGTTCATGCTCTTGACCCGATTGCGGACGAACACCTGCCGCTGCAAGTCCTTCGCCTCATGCACCGAGGCGAGGGATTCGATTTTTTTGATGAGCGACAGCGTCTTTTTCTGCGTGATGAACTTCGAGGACTGCACCGAGTCCACCAGCAGCTTCAGCTCCGCCAGCTCAAAATCCCGCGACGCGAGGTAATAGCCCGTGCTTTTCGCCTTGACCGAGACGATGTCCAGCCCGAACAGGCGCAGCATTTCGAGGTCGTCGTAGATGCTCTTGCGCTCGGCGGACACGCCCAGCGAGGAGAGATACGCGATGAGCTGCGCGACGGTGACGGGGTGGTTTTCGTCCGTCTGCTCCGTAAAGTAGCGCAGGAGATACAGGAGCTTCAGTTTCTGGTTGGCGCTTTTCGGCATGGTCAGCCCTCCCTTTTTTACTGTCCCGATTATAGCACAGTGCCTTGCCGATCGGCAAGGCACTGTGCTATGTTATTTGCTTTTACAAAACCAGATCCTCATCCGTCAGCTCGCCCTCGCAGACGATGTTGGTCGGGCCGGTGAGGAAGATGTCCGTGATCGTGTCGCCCGTGCGCGTGAGCGAAACGGAGAGCTCGCCGCCGGGCATGGCGATTTTGACATCCCGCCCCGTGACCTTGCCGAGGACGGTCATCACGGCGGCGGTGGAGCCGCAGCCCGTGCCGCAGGCGAGCGTGAAATCCTCCACGCCGCGCTCGAAGGTGACGGCTTTCAGGCGGTTTTCGCCCAAGTCCCTGACGAAGGTGACGTTCGCGCCCTTGGGGAAATCCGGCGCATAGCGCAGCGCCCGCCCCAGCTCGCGCAGGGCGTTTTCATCCATATCCGGCCACTCGTCCAGCGGGACGATGGCGTGGGGGATGCCCGGGTCGCCCAGCTCCGCGTAGCCGCAGGCGTAGGCGGTGCCGTCCACGACGGGCTTGCGGTCGAAGTCCAGCACGCTCGGGTCGTTCAGCCGCACGCGGTACAGCCGCTCCGTGACGCGCTCGCCGATGACGAGTCCCGCCGTGGTCTCGATGCGCTGCGTCTCGCCCGCGAGACCCTTTTCGTAGCCGTAGCGGGCGATGCAGCGCGCGCCGTTGCCGCACATCTCGCCCAGACTGCCGTCGGCGTTGTAAAACAGCATCCGGTAGTCGCCGCCCGCGACGGGCGCTTCGACGAACATACAGCCGTCCGCGCCCACGGACAGCCGCCGCGTGCAGACCCGCGCCGCCACGGCGCTCATCTTCTCCGCGGGGATATGCTCGACCATGTTGTTGATGAGGACGAAGTCATTGCCCGCCCCGTGCATTTTGGTGAATCTCATGCCTGCCGCTCCTTTCGCACGGCGAGCCACTCCGCCACGATCTCGCGCTCGTCCATATGGTGCTTGACGTGGTTGATCTCCTGATAGGTCTCGTGCCCCTTGCCCGCGAGCAGGATGATGTCCCCGGGCTCGTGGTGGTCAATGGCGTAGCGGATGGCCTCCACGCGGTCGCAGATCGCGACGTAGGGCGTGGTCGTGCCGGTGAGACCCGTCAGGATCTCGTCGATGATCGCCTGCGGCTCCTCGGTGCGGGGGTTGTCGCTGGTGACGATGACGAAGTCGGAAAGTCGCGCCGCGACCTCCGCCATGACGGGGCGCTTGGTGCGGTCACGGTCGCCGCCGCAGCCGAACAGCGCGACGAGCCGCCCCTTGCGGACCTCGCGCAGCGTCGCCAGCACCTTTTCCAGCGCGTCCGGCTTGTGGGAGTAGTCGATGAGGATGGTGTAGTCCCCGTCCGTCGGCACGACCTCCACGCGCCCCTTGACACCCTCGGCATCGGCGAGCGCGTCGGCGCAGCTTTGCAGCGTCAGACCGAGCTGCAGACCGCAGCCGATGACATCGAGCGAGTTGTAGACGGAAAACAGCCCCGGGATGGGGAGGCGTATATGCGCGCTGCCGCCCTGATAGTGCGCGTCGTACTCCACCGCGGAGGGGTGCAGGACGATGTTGTCCGCAAAGAGGTCGGCACTTGCATCCTGCGCGGAGTAGGTGAGGGCGGGGCAGGCGGCGCGCTCCAGCATGAGCTTTGTCCAGTCATCGTCGAGGTTGATGACCGCCTTGTCGGACCGCTCGGCAAAGAGGATGGACTTCGCCTCGGCGTAGGCTTCCATGGTCTTGTGGAAGTCCAGATGATCCTGGCTGAGGTTGGTGTAGACACCGACGGCGTAGCGGATGCCGTCCACGCGCCCGAGCACGAGCGAGTGACTGGAGACCTCCATCACGACGTGCGTGCAGCCCTTTTGGAGCATCTCGGCGAACAGCTCCTGCAGCTCGATCGCCTCGGGCGTGGTGCGCTCGGCGTGCAGCACCTCGTCGCCGATCATGTTCTGGTTGGTGCCGATGAGTCCGACCTTGACACCGGACTGCTTTTCGAGCAGGTGCTTGATGAGCATGGTGCTGGTGGTCTTGCCGCTGGTGCCGGTGACGGCGATCATGGTCATTTTCGACGCGGGATCGCCATAGAAATTACGGGAGACGGTTGCCTCCGCCATGCGGCAGCTCTCCACGAGAACGTAGGGGATATCCACCGTCGGCGCGTCCTCGCACAGACACACCGCCGCGCCCTTTTCCGCCGCCATGGGGATGAATTTGTGTCCGTCCGTCTCGAAGCCGCGGATCGCCATGAACAGCGAGCCCGCCTCTGCCTTGCGGCTGTCGATGCAGATGGACGAAATTTCCGTGTTTGCGTCGGCGTGCCACTGCTTCACGTCGAGACCTTTCAAAAGCTCCTTCAGCTTCATGCCAATACCTCCGAAAAAACAATAGAAAGCTATATTCTGTATGAAAATGCCAAAAGAAAACCATAGATATTGCGTAGACACTGTTTCTCCATCTATCATACTACCCCAGAAAAAGCGCCCAAAGCAGCGCATAAAATGCCCAAAACACCGCATAAACTGCGTAAATCTGTCGAACCCCCTATACAAGCGCGGCAAAAGAAATTAAAATGGACGCAATCCAAAAAAGGAAAGGAAGCCTTGCTATGCAAAAAAAATCCTTCTGGCAAAACTATAAGATGCTGATCATCATGGTCTCTGCCATGATCCTCGGCTGCATCGTCGGTCTCATCTTCCCGAAAACCGAGACCAGCGCCGGTGCCACGGTGCTGAACCCGCTGGGCGATCTGTTCCTCAATATGATGTTCTGCGTGGTCGTGCCGATGGTGTTCGCCTCGATCTCCAGCTCCATCGCCAACATGAACAGCCTCAAGCGCGGCGGCAAGATCATCGGCTGGACGATCCTCGTCTTTGTCGTGACCGGTGCCATCTGCGCCTTCATTATGTTCTTCCTCGTCAAGCTCTATCCCCCCGTGCTGGAGAAGTGGACGGATAACTCCGACTTCTTCGCCGCCACCGCCAACTTCGTCGGCGATGCGGACATCAACGATCACGCCGACTTTGCGACCATGATCGTCAACTTCTTCACCGCGAGCGACTTCGTGGGCCTGCTGACGCGCCGCGCCATGCTGCCTCTCATCGTGTTCTCCATGCTCTTCGGCTTCTCCGTCAACCTCACCGGCGGTGCGGAGAGCGTCGTGGGCAAGTTCCTCAACGGTCTGACCGATGTCATGCTGAAGTTCGTCGAGCTCATCACCTACTACGCCCCCGTCGCGTTCTTCGCCATCTTCGCCAACCTCGTCGCGACCTTCGGCTCGAACGTCATTCAGGGCTATGGTCGCGCCCTCATCCTCTACTACCCCCTCTGCTTCGTGTACCTGTTCGTCGCGTTCCCGCTGTACGCCCGCTTCGGCGGCGGCAAGGGCGCGGGCAAGATCATGTTCCAACACATCGCCCGTCCTGCCGTCACCTCCCTCGGCACCTGCTCCTCCGTCGCCACCATCCCCACCAACCTGCGTGAGGCGGAGGCGACCGGCATCTCCAAGGATGTCTCCGAGATCGTCGTTCCTCTCGGTGCGACGATGCACATGGACGGCTCCTGCTTCTCCGCCATCATGAAGATCGCCTTCATCAGCATGGCGCTGGGTCTTCCCTTTGAGCTGAAATCTCTGCCCCTCTACATCCTCATCGCGGTGCTCGCATCCGTGGGCATGAGCGGCGTTCCCGGCGGCGGCTACATCGGCGAGTTCATCATCTGCTCGATCTTCTTCCCCAACCAGATGGAGCTGGCGTTCCCCATCGCCGTGGCGATCGGCACCATCATCGACCCGCCCGCCACCATGATCAACTCCGCCGGCGACTACGTCGTCAGCTTCATCGTCGAGCGCTTCGTGGACGGCAAGGACTGGCTGCAGAAGGCGCTTGCCAAGCAGGAAGCAACGGCCGAATAAACCCATCCTACCAATCATCAGGGCGCATGGTGTATGCGCCCTTTTTTTAAGGAGTATCGCCATGAAAGCTCTTTCCGAATTTCCCAAAATTCCGCTCGGCGTGTTCCCCACGCCCATTCAGAAGCTCGAAAATATCAGCCGCCTCCTCGGCACGAACGTCTACATCAAGCGCGATGATATGACCGGCATCGGGCTCGGCGGCAACAAGGTCCGCAAGCTCGAATACCTGCTCGCCGACGCGAAAAATCAGGGCGCGGAGCTGGTGTTCACCACCGGCGGCGCGCAGTCCAACCACGCCATGCTCACCGCTGCCGCCTGCCGCAAGCTGAACATGACCCCCATCCTCATATTGAAGAAAAAGGGCGTGACGGACAGGCTCGGCAATCAGCTCCTCGAGTACATCATGGATGTCGATGTCCGCTTCATGGACACGAACAGCTACGACGATATTTACGCGGAGATGGACCGCGTGGGGCAGGCGCTCGGCAAGCCCTACTATAAGATCCCCTGCGGCGGCTCCAATGCGCTCGGGTCACTGGGCTACGTCGAGTGCATGAAGGAGGTCGCGGAAAGCGGTCTGCACTTTGACCACATCGTCTGCGCCGAGGGCAGCGGCGGCACCCATGCCGGCACGGCGCTGGGCGCGAAGATCTTCCTGCCCGATACCAAGGTCACCGGCGTTATGGTCGATAACGACCCCTTCGATGTCATCACGCTCGGCATCATGCGTGAGGCGGCGAAGCTGCTCGAGCTGGATATGCCCGTCGGGCCCGAGGACGTGCATCTGCTGGATATGTGCGGCCCGGGCTACGCCATCCCCTCCGCCGAGGGCAACGCCGCCATCCGCCTTATGGCAAAAAATGAGGGGCTGTTCCTCGACCCCGTCTACACCGGCAAGGCCTTCGCGGGGCTGGTGAAGATGGCGCGGGAGGGCGCGTTCAAGCCGGACGATAAGGTGCTCTATCTCTATTCCGGCGGCGCGGGCGGTCTGTTCGCCATCGATGTGGATTTGGGCTAAAAATGATCCCCGAACACAGAGCTTGTGTTCGGGGATTTTTTATGTAGAAGTGGTTTTTATTTCAGAGTGCCGCGCGGGGCGATGGTAATGCGGAAGCACGCCATGGGAAGCTGCTGCGAGCCGGAATCGGGGAAATCCTCCAGGGTGGATTCGATGTAGACGAGAACATAGTAGTCGCCGGCATCCTTCGCGGTGGGAGCCTCGGTGGTCCAGTCCTCGCTCTCCTCGAGCGGAAGCTGCTTCCAGAGGTTTTCCGAGCTGACGAGATACCAGAGGGTACCGTCCTTCACCTCTGCCGTTTTGAACAGCTCCTGCTCGCGACCGTTGCAGACGAGGTCGAGCTGCGGCACGAGCTCCACATCGTGGATCCCTGCCGTGACCCTGCCATCGTTTACGTTATAGTTTTTTCCCTCCGCCGCCAAAGCCGGCAGTGCGGCCAGCAGCATAAGGGCGAGAGTCAAAGCCGCGATTCGTTTCAGCATCGTTTTCATAGTCGGCGCCTCTTTATGTATGCAAAAGCATCCGTGGTTTTATGCGTTTACATAAAATTATCACAAAAGTTTACAAATTGCAACAGAAAAATGGATAAAGCTGAAAATTTTTTCAAATTACACAGGGCAAAGTGCGATTTTTGCAATATTTTATGCGTTTGCAGAGAGAAACAAGAGGCGACATAATTTGATTTTCCGATATTATTTCAATGCTGTTTGCGGACAATATACAAGGGTATAAATAAAAAACACCCGCCTCGTCAGAAGAAACATACTCCGTTCCGTTTCCGCCGCGGGCGAAAACTCCGCATCCGTATGTTCCTTCTTCCTCTCCCCAACAAAACCTTGGTTTTGTTGGGGGCCCGAGAGGGAGCAGAATATAAAAAAACAGCACCCACCGGAGTGAGTGCTGTGTAGAAGTTCGGATCAGCGCTTGGAGAACTGGGGAGCTCTACGGGCGGCTTTGAGACCGTATTTCTTACGCTCTTTCATGCGCGGGTCGCGGGTGAGGTAACCGGCAGCCTTGAGGGTGGAACGGTAGCTCTCGTCCACGAGCAGAAGCGCACGGGCGATGCCGTGACGGATCGCGCCGGCCTGACCGGTCACACCGCCGCCGGACACGGTGGCTTCGATGTCGACCTTGTCGGTGGTCGCGGTGGCGACCAGGGGCTGACGGACGATGAGCTTCAGGGTGTCGAGACCGAAGTACTCGTCGATGTCGCGGCCGTTGATGGTGATGACGCCGGTGCCGCCGGGGATGACATGAACACGGGCGACGGAGGACTTCCTGCGGCCGGTGCCGTAGAGATAGGGGCGCTTGGATTTATAAGTAGCCATTTTCTCGTTCCTCCTTATTCTTCGTAAGCCACAGGCTTCTGGGCCTGATGGGTGTGTTCCGCGCCGCGGAAGATGCGCAGGCGGGTGAGCTGATGCTTCGCCATGGCATTCTTCTGGAGCATACCGCGCACCGCGAGGCGCATGGCAAGCTCGGGCTTCTCTTTCATCAGACGGGCATACTGGGTCTCGTGCAGACCGCCGGCATAGCCGGAGTGGGTGCGGTAGTACTTCTGCTCGAGCTTCTTGCCGGTCAGGACGGCCTTCTCGGCGTTGACGATGACGACGAAATCACCGCAATCGACGTGGGGCGTGTAGTCGACCTTGCGCTTGCCGCGCAGAAGATCGGCGGCGATGACGGCGGGTTTGCCCATGGGCTTGCCGGCGGCATCGAGAACGTACCACTTGCGGACGACTTCGGCAGGTTTGACCATAGTCGTAGACATTTGTAGTTCCTCCGATTTTTATTATAAAAAATTTTTGACTTTTTGCGGCACACTCTATAAACTGTTCATGAGCGTGCCTTATTTTTATACCACTATGAAAAGCCTCTGTCAACAACAAATTTAAGAAAAAAGATACGCACTCCGATTTGCTCCGTTTTTCTCGTTTTTGCTCCGTTTTACGGAAAACCGATTTTACATTTTGGGTATTGGATTATGGATGAACTCAACAAATTCAGCGGACTTGTGCGCCGCTGCGTGGACGATTACGGCATGATCGCAGACGGCGACCGCATCGCGGTGGGCGTGTCCGGCGGCAAGGATTCGCTGGTGCTGCTCATGGCGCTGGAGCGGCTTTCGCGCTACTATCCCAAGCATTTCGAGCTTACCGCCGTCACCTGCGACCTCGGCTTCGAGGGCATGGATTTTGCACCCGTGGAGGCGCTGTGCCGCGGGCTCGGCGTTCCGTATATCTGCGTGAAAACCGACATCCGCGAGATCGTGTTCGACGCGCGGCAGGAGTCGAATCCCTGCTCGCTCTGCGCCAAAATGCGCAAGGGCGCGCTGATGACCGCCGCGAAGGAGGCGGGCTGTCAAAAGGTCGCGCTGGGACACCACTTCGACGATGCCGTGGAGACCTTTATGATGAATCTGCTGCTCGAGGGGCGCATCGGCTGCTTCAGCCCCGTGACGGTGCTCGACCGCAGCGGCATGGTGCAGCTCCGACCCATGCTCTACGCGGGGGAGCAGCGGGTGGCTCAACTGGCTCAATCGCTGTCACTTCCCGTCGTCAAGACCACCTGCCCGATGGACAACAGCTCCAAGCGGGCGGAGTTCAAGGCGCTGCTGCGAAGCCTCTCGGCGCAGTACCCCGACCTCAAGACCAAGATATTCGGCGCGATGCAGCGTGCGCCGCTCGACGGATGGGAGACCCTGCGATGACCCTGAACACACGGAAAAAGGACGCTTTCGCGTTCTGGTATATGCTGCTGGTGCTGGCGCTCGGCTACGGCATTCTGTCGCTGCTGACGGACGCGGATCTCTTTCGCCACGAGTTTCAGGACAGCTACACCGAACAGGCGCTCAACTGGCTGCACGGACGGGCTTGGCTTCTGGACGGCGAGCGTTATACTTGGCTGGAGCTCGCCATCTACGACGGGAAATACTGGTGCTCGTTCCCGCCGCTGCCCTCGGTGGTGCTGCTGCCGCTGGTGCTGATTTTCGGGCAGAATACGCCGAATAACCTGCTGGTGGGCGTGTATGGGCTGATTTCCGCGGCGCTGGCGTGGAAGCTCATGCGAAAGCTCGGGCGTTCTCCGTGGGTCTGCTCGTTCTGGGGCGCGTTTCTCGTCTGGGGCTCGAATATGCTCTGGATGACGACCTACGGCGGCGTGTGGTTTCAGGCGCAGGCGCTGTGTATGCTGCTGTGTCTGGCGGCGATCCTCGCGGCGTTGCATGATAAACGCTTCTGGTGCCTCACGCTGCTCGCGCTGGCGGTGGGCTGCCGTCCGTTCACGGCGGTGTATATTCCGCTGTTTGTGCTGGCTTTCGCGTGGCGGGAGCGGGAAAACGGCGGCTTTGGACGGGCGCTCATGCGTCAGGCGCGGTACTGCATCGGCGTGCTGCTCGTGGCGGCGGCGCTGATGGCGTACAACTATGTCCGCTTCGACAGCCCGCTGGAATTCGGGCACAACTACCTGCCGGAGTTCACCGAGGCGGAGCACGGGCAATTCCACCCGAGCTATCTGTGGCCGAATCTGCGGACGATTTTGTTCGAGCCGGTGCGTATTCGCGGCGGCAAGCTTGATTTTCCGCACTTCAACGGCTTCATGTTCTACCTCGCCAACCCGCTGTTTCTGGTGCTGTTTTACGAGCAGGCGCGGGCGATTTGGCAAAAGCGCGGGAGCTTTGAGGGCGCGGCGCTGACGCTCGGCATGGCGCTGGAGCTGCTGCTGCTGTGTATGCACAAGACCTTCGGCGGCTGGCAGTTCGGCTGCCGCTACACCTGCGACCTGCTGCCCTTCGCGCTGCTGTACATCGGCATCAAGGGCGAAAAGCGGCTGCACTGGGCGGAGATCGCCGTGGGCGTGCTCGCCGTGGCGTTCAACATCTACGGCGTGTTTGTGATGTATGCCGACACGCTGTGACAAAGCTAAAGCAGCCCGATCAGGGCTGCTTTTTTGCAGAAAAAAGTTGCATGATTACCGTTTCCACCGTGACTCACCGTGAAACACCGCCTGAATCCGAATCCAATACAAATCCAATACGAAAACGAATACAATCCGAATCGGAAGCCGAATACGAAGAAGTCCTATCACAGTGCCACTCACCACGCGCGCGGATACCATAGCGACGCGCGCAGGAAGGAAATTGTGGAAAACCCGCCGCGGATTGTGGAAAACCGCGTGCTTGCCTGTGGAGCGATTGTGGAAAGCGCCGGTGAGAAAAATCTGCGATGACAAACGGGATTTACCGTGCTAGAGTAAGCGGCAGTCAGATCTCCGTGTCCCGAATGAAGACCTGCTTCGAGCGGGGGTCGTTCTTGTCGGCGCGCTCCTCGACCTGGAAGCGGGCGATCGCCTTGACCATGTTCGAGAGCTTCGAGTAGCCGTAGCTGCGGGTGTCGAAGTCGGGGCGCTTCTTCTGCACGAGCTGTCCCACCGCGCCGAGCGACACGAAATCGTCGTCCGAGGTGCCGGCGAGGTCGAGGATGGAGTCGGCGATGAGCCAGACGATGGAATCGGGGATGGCCGTGCTCTCCGGCTTCGGCTCGGGCTTTTTGTCCGTCTTTTTGACCGGCTCGTTTTTGGTCGGCTTCTTCTCCGCCTTCTTCGCGGCATCGGCTTTCTTCTCCGGCTTGGCGGCGGGCTTCTTGCGGTCGCGGATGACCTCGATGTAGATGAACTTGTTGCAGGCGGCGATGAGCGCCTTGGGCGTTTTCTGCTCGCCCACGCCGATGACATACTGCCCCGCCTCCCGCAGTCGGCGGGCGAGACCCGTGAAGTCCGAATCGGAGCTGACCAGCACGAAGCCGTCGGTGTTGCCGGTGTAGAGGATGTCCATCGCGTCGATGATCATGGCGGTGTCGGTGGAGTTCTTGCCCTTGGTGTACGCGAACTGCTGCATGGGCGTTACGGAGATATCCAGCAGCGCCTGCTTCCAGCCCGCGAGATGGGAGGTTGACCAGTCGCCGTAGGCGCGCTTGATGTTGGGCGTGCCGTAGATCGCGAGCTCCTCCATCACATCCTGCAGGCAGTCGCGCGGGGCATTGTCCGCGTCGATGAGCACCGCCAGACGGAGGTTGTTGTCGTTGAGGGGCATTCAAATCACATCCTTTTCGCAAAAAGTATAAACGATGCCGCGTGATTTTTCAACAAAGTCAACATAATTTTCCACAATTTCTGTTATGCACGCCGCGTCGGGGCGATGAAAATAACACTTGAATTGAGGAAATGACTGTATTATAATATATCAGTCATACTGGGTTTGTATGCCCGCGTGATAATCTCACAGAAGGTCGTGTAGCAATGAGCGCATCGAAAGACAAAATCACCCGCAAGGAGCTCCGTGACGCCGGACAGGACAAGCGTCAGCTTGCCGAGCAGAAGAAGGCGGCGGAACAGCGCAAGACCCGCACCAAATACATCGTCGTGGCGGTGGTCGTGGTGCTGGTGTTCGCTTTCATCTTCATCTACAACTCCGCGATCCCCAGTCGCAATCTCACCGCCGTCACCATCGACGGGGAGACTTTCTCCGTGGCGGAGCTGAACTACCAATACTCCAACAGCTTCCAGCAGTTCTACAACAACTACTATGACTACATCCAGTACGGTCTGTTCTTCGACGCTTCCCAGAGCCTTGCAGACCAGATGTACTCCGAGGATATGAGCTGGCGCGACTACTTCATCGAGCAGGCCGTCAACACCATGAAGCAGACCAAGGCCCTCTGCGATGCCGGTGAGGCCGCGGGCTTTGTGATGGACGAGGAATACGAGGCCGAGTATGACGAGGCCGTGGCGAGCCTCGAGACCGCGTGGCAGGCGAACGGCTACCAGAGCCTGAAGCAGTTCCTGAACGTCGTCTACGGCAAGGGCGTGGATGAGGCGCTGGTCAAGAACCAGATCCGCCGCGGGCTGTACGCCGCCGCCTATGCCCAGTCCGTCCTGGACGGCTATGAATATTCCGCCGACGAGATCAAGAGCCACTACGCCGAGCACGCCGACGACTTCGACTACATCGGCTACGCCTACTACTACGCCGCCGACGAGGAGGGTCAGGATGTCGCCGCCGAGATGCAGGCGCTCGCCGATGCCGTGAACGGCACCGATGCCGAGACCTTCGCCGCCAAGGCGACGGAGCTGGTCGAGGGCGAACCCACCACCTACCGTATGCAGGGCAGCAGCGTCGCCGGCAATTCCTACGGCGAATGGCTGCTCGACGCGGCGCGTCAGCCGGGCGATGCCACCATGGTGGACGACGGCGGCGCTTACTACGTCGTG
The DNA here is from genome assembly GCA_045640125.1 of Oscillospiraceae bacterium. Taxonomy (GTDB): domain Bacteria; phylum Bacillota; class Clostridia; order Oscillospirales; family Oscillospiraceae; genus CAJOIG01. The sequence continues at coordinate 31,670 of JAZUEL010000034.1, read as the reverse complement.
ATGTTCCTCGACCGCGACAACAACGACTACTCCCCGCGTGACTTCCGCCACATCCTCATCAAGGCGGCGGACACCGACGGCGACAGCATCACCTCCGCCGAGGAGATCCAGGCGGCTACCGACAAGGCCAACGAGGTCTATGAAGAGTGGCAGTCCGGTGCCGCCACCGAGGACAGCTTCGTCGAGCTGGTCGCGCAGTACAGCGAGGACGGCGGCTCCAACACCACCGGCGGTCTCTATACCGACACGATCAAGGGTCAGATGGTCCCCCCTGTGAACGACTGGCTGTTTGACGATGCCCGTCAGGTCGGCGATACCGGCGTGGTGGAGTATAACGAGGCCGGCGGCAACTACATCGGCGCGCACGTCCTGTACTACGTCGGCGAGTGCGAGGAGAACGTCGCGGATGCGCTCGCGGAGAACGATCTGCGCAATACCGCCGCCAACGAGTGGCTGGAGAGCCTCGTGGGCGACATGACGGTTTCGACCTCCAACCTCGGCATTGCCGCGAAAAACCGCTGATTATCGGAAAAGGAAATAAGTCCGTCCCCATGCGGGACGGACTTTTTTAAGCAATGGAAGAACGATGGATGAGAACGGCGGCGCTTTTGGGCGATGATGCCGTGGAAAAACTGAAGAACGCGCACGTCGCCGTGGTCGGTGTCGGGGGCGTGGGCTCGTGGTGCGCCGAGGCGCTGGTGCGAAGCGGCGTGGGAACGCTCACGCTGCTGGACTTCGACACCGTGGCGGCATCCAACCTCAACCGACAGGATGCGGCGCTCATGTCCACGCTCGGCGCGGTCAAGGTGGATGCCATGGCGGAGCGTCTGCGGGCGATCAACCCCGATGTGACGCTGCATCTGCTGCCCGTCCGCTGCGATGAGGCGGGGCGCGTGGCGCTGTTCGAGGGGAAGCCCGATTACGTCGCCGACTGCATCGACAGCGTGCGCGACAAGTGCGAGCTGATCGAAGCCTGCGCGGAGCGGAGCGTTCCCGTGGTGTCGAGCATGGGCACCGGCGGCAAGACCGACGCGCAGCGGCTGCGGCTGGACGACCTCGCCAAAACCCACACGGACGGTCTGGCGCGGGCGGTGCGGCGGGAGCTGAAAAAGTGCGGCATCGCGCATCTGCCCGTCGTGTGGAGCGACGAGGAGCCGAAAACCGAATCCGGCAGGCCCGGGACGGTGATGTGGGTGCCCGCCTCGGCGGGGCTGCTCATGGCGCAGAAGATCGTCACGGAGCTGATAAAGAATTGAATCCAAAAGCAATGGGGGAGCCGCGAACGGCTCCCCCTGTATTTTTATGCAGTATCTAATTACAGACCCAGCGCCTGCATGAGCGCGGCGAGGTCGAAGGTGAAGGTCTTGGCCGCACCCGCCGCGGGGGTGACGACGATCTCGCCCTCGTAGATGCCCTCGACGGGCTCTACTTCCACGCCGTCCACGGTCACGGTGCCGTTGATGGTGATGTCCTCACCGATGGCGAGCATATCGAGATGGCTCTCCCCGGTGACGTTCCAGACGGAGCCGGCGGCGAGCGTCAGCGCCTGCACGGTGCCTTCGCCGTCAAAGTATTTCTCGGTGTCGAGGATCCAGCAGCAGTTGGGGTCGGCCTTGCATTCGTCGGACCACATCGCGTCCCACGCCGCCTTGTCCGCCTTCTGGAAAGCGCCCGTCCAGACGGTATTCTCGAGCGTCACGGTGCAGTTGCGCTGATAGTCGTATGCCAGCACGTCGCCGGAGATCTCGGAGTCATAGACGAACATCTGCGCGCCCTTGCCGGTCATATCGTCGGTCGCCTTGGCGTAGCGGCTCATGGAGTCGGAGTTGGGGGCGGTGATGAGCAGGGTGTCGGAGTAGCTCTCGGTGGTGACGTTTTCGAGGCGGATGTTCGCAGAGGTGGACTTCACGAGGAAGTTCGCGCCCTTGAGGAAATCGACGTACTCGCCGTAGGCGGGGCCGTAATCGGCGTACCAGTCGGTGAGGATGGCGTTGTCATCGAGCGCCTGGGAGGTCACGAGGTCGGTGTCCTTGAGATCGACCACGGCGGTGAACTCACCGCGCGCGCCGCCGCCGCCCATATCGGGGGAGTGGAGCTGGAAGTCGTTGCGTCCGGCTTCCACAAGGCTGCGTCCCTCGCGCTCGATGTAGCCCTCGGTGTTCTCATAGTCGGCGGGCAGATATTTCAGCGCTTCGGCATCGGCATCCGCGCCGTTCGCCATGTGGATCTCGCCGTTGTTGGAGAGGATCGCGCCGATCTCCGCGCCGGAGAGGACGGAGCCGTAGAACCAGTCCACGCAGGAGGTGTCGGCGTAGGTGCCGTAGCCGCCGTAAACGCCCTTGCCCACGGAGTCATAGCTGTAGAACACGAAGCCGGACTGCGCGGAGTCGGTGGACATGGCGGCCCAGCCCTCGGTCTCGACGTAGGAGCCGTAGTAGTAGGTCTTGGACTGACCGACGGACATATTGGCGCGGGCGTAGCCGGAGATCAGGAGTCCCGCGTTGGAGGGGGGATCGGTGATGGCGGCGGTGTAGCCCTCGGGGTCGCCGGTGAGACCGGTCTGGATGATGTTGGAGTTGATGACGATCATCTCGCCGGAGGATTCGCAGTCAACGGTGTAGTTGCCGTTGCGTCCGCCCTTGCCGGCGTTCGTGAAGGTGCAGTTATCAATGATGAGGCGGCCGTTGGTGACACCGGCGATGTAGCCGCCCGCGGCGTTCGCGTCGATGGTGTCGGTCACGGTCTTGTTGATGACGGAGTTTTTGATGGTGTATTCGCCGCCGGTGACTTTGAAGCCGCTGACGGAGAAGGCGCTGATGTTGATTTCCGCGCCGTCGGTCACGGACTCGCCGATCTCGCCCTTGACGACCTCCACGCCGTCAAAGTCGCCCACGGTCAGACCGTTTTCGTCGATCGTCCACATCTCGCCGCTGGCGGCGGCATCGTGGTTGACGGAGAGCGTCGTCTCGTCGGAGGCGGCGAACGCGCCGATGCTCAGGCACAGGCAGAGCGCCAGAAGCAGGGAGAGGATCTTGGTGCTTTTTTTCATGGGTACTCCTTTCATACGTTCCATATTGTTTGTGCGTACTCTTTCACAGCGCGGTCGGCGGCAAAGAAGCCGGACTGCGCAATGTTCACAAGGGAGATGCGGGCGGCCTCGCGGGGGTCTGCGGTGCGTTCGTAGAGCGCGTCGTGCGCCTTCACATAGGAGGCGAAATCCGCCAGCAGCATATAGGGGTCGCCGCCATAGAGAAGCCCTGAAACGAGGTCGGAATAGCGGACGCTGAAGCGGTCGAGCACCGCCTGGAGCGCGGGGTCGCCGTCGTAGAACGCCTTGGGCTCGTAATGCGGGCGGAGGGCTTCGACCTCCTGCTCCGTCAGCCCGAAGAGGATCATGTTGCGGTCGCCGAGGCGCTCATACATCTCGACGTTTGCGCCGTCGAGCGTGCCGATGGTGACCGCGCCGTTCATCATCAGCTTCATGCAGCCCGTGCCGCTCGCCTCCTTGCCCGCGGTGGAGATCTGCTCCGAGACCTCGGCGGCGGGGATCAGCGCCTCGGCGGCGGACACGCGGTAATTTTCAAGGAAAAAGACCTGCAGCTTGCCTTTGCAGAGCGGGTCGGCGTTTACGTTTTCGCCCAGCTCGAGCAGCAGCTCGATGATGCGCTTCGCGGTCACATAGCCGCCCGCCGCCTTCGCGCCGAACACGAAGCTGCGCGGGCGGAATTCGGCGTTCGAATCGTCGTGGATGCGCTGCTGCAGAAGCGCGATCAGCATGGCGCAGAGAAGCTGCCGCTTGTACTCGTGCAGGCGCTTGATCTGCACGTCCAGCACGGCGTTCGGGTCGAGCGCCGCGCCCTGCTGACGCATAAACCACGCGGCAAAATCGTCTTTGTTGGCGCGCTTGATCGCCGTCAGACGGTCGAGCACCGCCGTGTCGTTTTCAAAGGCGAGCAGCCCCTGCAGCTCCTTGGGATCGTGCAGATAGCCGTCCCCGATGCAGTCCCTGACGAGTGCCGCGAGGCGGGGGTTGATCTGCGCGAGCCAGCGGCGGTGGTCGATGCCGTTCGTGACGTGGGTGTAGCGTTCGGGTCGGACGGAATATACGTCCGCGAACAGGCGGTTTTTGAGGATGTCGCCGTGCAGGCGGGACACGCCGTTGATCTTGTAGCAGACCGCCTGACAGAGGTTTGCCATGTGCACCTCGCCGCCCTTGAGGATCATGTTGCGGTCGAGTGCGCCGCGGTCGTTGGGGAATGTGTCGATGAGCCACTGGCTCCAGCGGCGGTTGAGCTCCGAGATGATCTGCCACACGCGCGGCAGCAGCTCCTGCATAAGACCCTGCGGCCAGCGCTCCAGCGCCTCGGACATGACGGTGTGGTTGGTGTACGCCACGCTGCGGCGGAGGATATCGTAGGCCTCGTCCCAGCCGAGCCCGTCCTCGTCCATGAAGATACGCATGAGCTCGGGGATGATGAGGGTGGGATGGGTGTCGTTGATCTGGATGGCGTGGTGCTCCGCGAAGCTGCGCACGTCGCCGAACTCGCGGCGGTGGCGGCGGACGATGTCCTGCGCGGTGGCGGAGACGAAGAAATACTGTTGCTTGAGGCGCAGCTCCTTGCCCTCGCGGTGATCGTCCGCGGGGTAGAGGACTTTGGTGATGACCTCCGCCATGGTGCGCGATGCCATGGCCTGCACGTATTGACCGCCGGAGAACAGGTACATATCCAGCTCCTCGGGGCTTTTTGCGTCCCAGAGACGCAGGCGGTTCACGCGCTCCGCGCCGTAGCCGACAAGCAGCATATCGCGCGGCAGAGCGATGACGGAGCTGTAACCGCTGTGGTGGGTGCGGCAGGTGCCCGACCAGTCCCACTCCTCCTCGACGTGACCGCCGAAGCGCACCTCGACACGGTCCTCGGGGCGGGCGATCAGCCAGCTTTCGGCACCGGCGCGCCAGTCGTCCGCGACCTCGGTCTGTTTGCCGTCGCGGATGAGCTGCCGGAAAAGACCCAGCTCATAGCAGAGCGAGTAGCCCACGGCGGGGATGTTGAGCGATGCCATGGAATCGGAATAGCAGGCGGCGAGACGGCCGAGACCGCCGTTGCCGAGCCCCGCATCCGGCTCCTGCTCGAATATGTCCGCGGCGTTTTTGCCCATGTCGGCCAGCGCGCCGGAAAGCGCGTCGGCGATGCCGAGATTCTGGGCGTTTTTCATCAGACTGCGCCCCAGCAGAAATTCCATGGAGAGGTAGCAGACCTCTTTTTCGTCGGCTTTCGGCTCCTGCACCGCCATGAGACGGCTCATCAGCTCGCGCAGCACGATGGCGCTCGCCTGAAAAATCTGTTCGTCCGTAGCTCTCGCGCCGGTCACGCCGAAGTGGGCGCAGAGCTTATCTTCGATGGCGGCGTGGAGTTCTTCTCGGGATATTTGCAGCAACTTACAAGCTGGCTCCTTTCGGAATGAGAATGGGCAGACGCTCGTTTCCGGCGAGCGTGATGCCGGCGGAGATGCGGGATTGCTTATCCGCGATGACGCAGCGCAGCTCGCTGCCCGCGCCGATGATGCCGTCCTGCATCACGATGCAGTTTTGGAGTCTTGCGCCCTTTTCCACGCGCACGCCCGGGAACAGCACGCAGTTTTCGAGCTCGCCCTCGATGTAGCAGCCGTCGGCGATGAGGCAGCGGCGGGTGCGGGCGGTGTCGGCGTAGTAGGTGGAGACCTCGGCGCGGTCGCGGGTGCGCACGAGCCGGTCGGCGGGGAACAGACTCTGCATGACGGCGGGCTTGAGCAGCTCCATGCTAGCCTCGTAGTAGTCGAGAACGCTGTGGATGCTGCGGGCGTAGCCCTCGTGGCGATAGACGGCGATACGTCCGCCCTCGGCGATGTAGTGCGCCAGCGCGTCGCGGTGGAAGTGGCGCTTGTCGTTCGAGGAGCAGTAGTCCATCAGCGAAAGCAGCAGATTTTTTTTGAGGATGTAGACCTCGAGGGACAGAAGCCCCTCGCCCTCGCCGCCCTCGGAAAAGAGCAGCCGCGAGGCAAAGCCGTCCCCATCGGGGACGAGGCGGTGGTGGGCGATGTCGGGCGCACCCTGCGCGCAGACGGCGGTGATGTCCGCGCCGCTTTCGCGGTGCAGCCGTCCCACGGCATCGAGGTCGATGTTCGCCAGAAGCTCGCCCGGGGCGAGGATGATATCCTCGTGGGGGATGGAGTCGAGGTAGGAGCGCACGCCGCGCAGCGCCTCCATGCAGCCGCCGAAGCGTCCGTGGGACTCGGGCAGCCCGAAGGGCGGCAGCAGACGCAGCCCCCCGCTGTGGCGGCTGAGATCCCAGTCCTTGCCGCTGGAGAGGTGGTCGAGCAGGGATTGGTAGTCCCTGTCCATGATAACGCCCACGTCGCGCACACCGGCGGAGACCATGGACGAGAGGATGAAGTCGATCAGACGGTAGCGTCCGGCGAAGGGGATGGACGCGGCGCTGCGGTCGCTCACGAGCGAGCCCAGCTGCGGGTCGGCGGCGAGCGTGTAGAGAATGCCCTGCATATCGTTCACAGCGATCCCTCCCCGTTTTCGTAGATCATGGCGTTCGGCGGAATGACCGCGCCCGCGGCGATGTGTACGTTCGGACCGACGGTGGCGACACCCCATGCCTCGGAGCCGTCCGGCTCCGCGCCCACGACGGCGTTCTCCCCGATGACCGCGCCCTCGCCCACGATGGCAAAACGCAGCGACGCGCCCGCGCCGATTCGGGCGTTCGGCATCACGACGCTGTATTCGACCGACGCGCCCTCCGCCACGGTGACGGAGTTGGACAGCACGCTGTTCTGCACGCTGCCCGAGACGGTGCAGCCCTCCGTGACGATGGAGTGGCGGATGTCCGCCTGCTCGCCCACGACCTGCGGCGGGCGGATGGGGCTGCGGCTGCGGATGGGCCAGCTCGGGTCGAACAGACCGATGAGCTCCGGCGTGAGCATATCCATGTTCGCGTCCGAGAGGCTGTCGATGGTGCCGACATCGCGCCAGTAGCCCTCAAAGCGCCAGGGCCAGAGTTTTTCGCCCTGCGCGAGCAGCTTCGGGATGATGTTTTTGCCGAAATCCTTTTGGCTCGTCGGGTCGGCCTCGTCCTCGATGAGCGCCTGACGGAGAATTTTCCAGTCAAAGATGTAGATGCCCATGGAGGCGAGGTCGCTCCTGGGCTTCCGGGGCTTTTCCTCGAACTCCGTGACGTAGCCGTCCGCGCCGGTGTTCATGATGCCGAAGCGCTTGGCATCCTCCGGAGAGACCTGCAGAACGGCGATGGTGCAGGCGGCCTTATGCGCCTTGTGGACGCGGAGCATCTCGGCGTAGTCCATCTTATAGATGTGGTCGCCGGAGAGGATGAGGACGTATTCGGGCTCGCAGTGGTCGATGAAATCGATGTTCTGATAGATGGCGTTGGCGGTGCCGGAAAACCAGTTGCCCTTGTCGCCCGCGGACATATAGGGCGGCAGGATGTACACGCCGCCGTCCTCCGCGTCGAGGTCCCAGGCCTGCCCGCCCGCGATGTAGGAGTTGAGCTTCATGGGGCGGTACTGCGTCAGCACGCCGACGGTGTCGATGCCGGAGTTTGAGCAGTTGGACAGGGGGAAGTCGATGATGCGGTATTTGCCGCCGAAGGGCATGATGGGCTTGGCGGCATCCGCCGTCAGCGCGTACAGACGCGAGCCCTGCCCGCCCGCCAGCAGCATGGCGATCATTTCCTTTTTCATGCTACAACACCCTTTCCGAAATCATTTCAGCGGGGGTTTACTTTTTGTTGAACTTGCTCATCGCGTGGTCGGGACCGTTGGTGATATAGTCCACGACGGCATCCGCCGCGAGCTCGACGGCGGCGGCGAAGGCGACGGCATCTTCATTTTTCGGTACGCCCAGCACCCAGTCCACCTGATCGGGCCCGGGCTTCGGCGGCGCACCCACGCCGATGCGGATGCGGGGAAATTCCTCGGTGCCGAGGTGGGCGATGATGTTTTTGAGTCCGTTGTGCCCGCCCGCCGAGCCCTTTGCGCGGATGCGCAGCGCGCCCGGGGCGAGGGAGATCTCGTCCGAGACGACGAGGACATGGTCGGCGGGGACTTTGAAGAAGCGGGCGGCCTGTCCGACCGCCTCGCCGGAGAGATTCATAAAGGTCTGCGGCTTCATGAGCAGCACCTGCTGCCCCGCGATGCTGAGCTTCCCCGTCAGCGCGCGGAAGCGCAGCCGGTCGATGCGGACGTTCTGCTTTTTGGCAAAAGCGTCCGCCGCGAGAAAGCCGGCATTGTGTCGTGTTCCGTTGTATTTAGCGCCGGGATTGCCCAGAAAGGCGACGATCCACTGCACGCCCCCGCCGGAAAACAGCATACGTTTATCTCCTGTGTCGTTAGAACAAAGTTTACTCAAACATAGATGCGAGGGAGAGGTCCTCGTAAATTCTCTCGATGGCTTCGGCGAAGGTGGAGGCGACGGAGAGATAGTTGATCTTGTCGCACTGGGGCTTGTCCTTGGGGTAGGGGATGGTGTCGAGCAGCAGCAGCTCCTCGAGCACGCTGTCGTTGATGCGGTCGAGAGCGGGGCCGGAGAGCACGCCGTGGCTGGCGCAGGCATAGACCGCCTTCGCGCCGCCGAGCTCCTTGACCGCCTTCGCCGCGCCGCAGAGGGAACCGGCGGTGTCCACGATGTCGTCGAGGATGATGACGGTCTTATCCTTCACGTTGCCGATGAGATTCATGACCTCGGACTGGTTGGCCTTTTCGCGGCGCTTGTCCACGATGGCCATGCCCACGCCGAGCTTCATGGCGAAGTTGCGGCTGCGGGCGACGCTGCCCACGTCGGGAGAGACGACGATGAGGTCTTCGTTGCCGCGTCCGAATTTTTTGAGGTAGTGGTCGGCAAAGAGCACGCCGCCCTGGAGGTTGTCCACGGGGATGTCGAAGAAGCCCTGGATCTGGTTGGCGTGCAGGTCCATGGTCAGCACACGGTCGGCACCGGCGGTGGTGAGGAGGTTGGCGACGAGCTTGGCGGAGATGGGGTCGCGGCTCTTGGCCTTGCGGTCCTGACGGGCGTAGCCGAAGTAGGGGATGACGGCGGTGATGCGTCCGGCGGAGGCGCGGCGCATAGCGTCGATCATGACGAGAAGCTCCATGAGGTTGTCGTTGACGGGACCGCAGGTGGACTGGACGAGAAACACGTCCGCCCCGCGCACCGGCTCATAGACCGAGACGGAGCATTCGCCGTCCGCGAACTGGGTGGCGACCACGTTGCCCGGGTTCTTGGACAGGCAGCGGCAGATGTCGTTCGCCAGCGCGGGATTCGCGTTGCCGGTGAAAATCTTTATCTCTTTTCCGTGTGCAATCATGATGGTATACTCTCCTAAAAAATAATAATAAAATTATACAAAGTAATTATAACAAATCGCACCGGCAAAAGAAAGCCTTTTCCGCAATTTTCCTACTCCGCCAAGATGGACTTTACAGACGGCGCTTTTTTGTTTATAATAACCAAGTTATATTGTGGAAAGGTATGTGTTCAAACGTGCTGGAATTTGAAGAATACAAAGTAAAGCTCAACAACCTCAAGCCGGTTTTGGAAGACCTGCGGGATGCGCTGCGGCTGGAGGATGCCGAGAATGAGATCGAAAAGCTCCGTGCCGAGAGCGAGGCGGAGGGCTATTGGAACGACCTCGAACGCAGCCAGAAGTCGCAGAAAAAGCTGCGCGGGCTGGAGCATAAGGTCGAGGACTATAAAAAACTCGAATCCACCTGGGACGACCTCTACACCATCTGCGAGATGGCACTCGAGGAGGACGACGAGAGTATGCTGCCGGAGCTGCAGGAGGGCTTTGCGGGCTTCTCCGAAGCGCTCGAGGCGACGCGCCTTTCGACGCTGCTGACCGGCGAGTACGACGCGAACAACGCCATCCTCACCTTCCACGCCGGCGCGGGCGGCACCGAGGCGCAGGACTGGACGCAGATGCTCTACCGTATGTACAATATGTGGGCGGACCGCCACGGCTACAAGGTCACGCTCATGGACTGGCAGGACGGCGAGGAAGCGGGCATCAAGTCCGCGACCATCAAGATCGACGGCGAGAACGCCTACGGCTTCCTCAAGAGCGAGCACGGCGTGCACCGCCTTGTCCGCATCAGCCCCTACGATGCCTCCGGTCGCCGCCATACCAGCTTCGCCGCCCTCGAGGTCATGCCCGAGATCGAGGACGCGGGCGAGATCGAGCTGCGTGACGATGAGATCAAAATGGATGTCTACCGCTCCTCCGGCGCGGGCGGGCAGAAGGTCAACAAGACCTCGTCCGCGGTGCGTCTGACCCATATCCCGACGGGCATCGTCGTGTCCAGTCAGGTGGAGCGCAGCCACTTCCAGAACTTAGAGAACTGCAAGCAGATGCTGCGGGCGCGTCTGGCGGAGATCAAGGAGCGCGAGCATCTCGAAAAGATCGAGGACATCAAGGGCGTGCAGATGAAGATCGAGTGGGGCAGCCAGATCCGCTCCTATGTGTTCATGCCCTACACGCTCGCGAAGGACACGCGCACCGGCTTTGAAAACGGCAACATCCAGAATGTCATGGACGGCGACATCGACGGCTTCATCAACGCTTTCCTCGCCATGAAAGCCAACCAATAACGATCATAAACAACACAAAAGGTGCGTATCCCGCACCTTTTTTGCTAAAGGAGAACTATGGATTTTCGCTATCTTTCCGCCCCGATCCAAGTCGGGCAGCTCGAACTGAAAAACCGCATTCTCATGCCCGCCATGCACACGGTCTACCCCGTGGACGGCGCACCCTCCGACCGCTTCCGCGAGTATTACTGGCGGCGCGCCGAGGGCGGCACGGGTCTGATCGTCGTCGGTGCCTGCCGCTTTGACGAAAAGGGCGCGCGCCTGAGCTGTATGTCGCTCGCGGACGATGGCATGATAGCCAAATGGAAGCCCTTTACCGCAGGTATGCGCGAGCGCGGCTGTCCCGTGGCGGTGCAGCTCTACCACGCGGGGCGCTATATGCCCGAAAACGCCGTGCCGGACGGTGGGGGCGCGATCGCGCCGTCGGCGGTGTATACGCCCTTTACCCGCGAGACCGCCCGCGCCATGACGGCGGAGGAGATACACGCGGTCACGGAGGCGTGGGCGCAGGGGGCGCGTCGGGCGCGTGAGGCGGGCTTTGATGCCGTCGAGATCAGCGCGAGCGCGGGCTACCTCATCAGCCAGTTCCTCTCGCCGCTTACGAACATCCGCGAGGACGAATACGGCGGGAGCTTTGAAAATCGCTGCCGCTTTCCGCTGGAAGTCATCCGTGCCGTGCGGAAAGCGGTGGGGGAGGATTACACGCTGCTGCTGCGCTTTTCGGCGCATACGCTCGTGCAGGGCGCGGGCGGCTCGGCGGAGCTGCGCCGCTTTGCGTCGCTGGTGCAGGGGGAGGGCATCGACCTCCTCGACCTCACCGGCGGCTGGCACGAGAGCCGCACCCCGCAGCTGACGGAGGAAATGCCCGTCGCCGCGATGGAATACCTGGCGGAGGAGCTGCGGAAAGAAGTTAACATAAAAATTGCGATGGCGAATCGCATGAGCGAGCCGCTCGCGGCGGAGCGTGCCCTTGTCATGGAGCGCTGCGACATGGTCGCCATGGGGCGTGCCATCGTGGCAGAGCCGGACTACGCGAAGTACATCATGGCGGGAACGCCGGAAAAAATTCGCCCCTGTGTCAGCTGCAATCAGGGCTGCCTTGCGGGCACCTTTTTCGATAAGCCCATCCGCTGCCTTGCCAACGGCCTCGCCGGACGGGAGCATGAGCTGTCCACGAAAAAAGCTGAAAATACAAAGAAAATACTGGTCATCGGCGGCGGCCCGGGCGGCATGGAGGCGGCGCTCCGCGCGGCGGAAAAGGGACATGATGTGTCGCTCTGGGAGCGGGAAAACGTCCTCGGCGGACAGCTCACATTAAGCCGCGCCCTGCCCCATCGGGAGAAGCTGGGCGAGCTTCTGGACTGGTATGCGCGTGCGCTCACCGCCTCGTCCGTGTCGGTCTGCCTCGGCAAAGAGGCGACGGCGGAGGAGGTCTTGTCCGGCGGTTTTGACGAGGTCATCCTTGCCAACGGGCGGGATTATAAAGACATACAGGTTGACATAAAATCAGAAACCATGCCGGTTTATACCATGCGGGAGCTGCTGGAAAATACGCCGATTTTGCCCAAGCGGGTGGCGGTGATCGGCGGCAGCTTCGTCGGCATGGAGACGGCGCGCTATCTCGCGATGGAGGGTGCGTATTCCGATGCGACGCTGCGCTGGATGCTGCGCTACGGCGTGGAGAGTGACGAGTGCCTGCACGGGTATGCGACGCACAGCAGCCGCGAGGTCGCGGTTTTTGAGCGCGGGAAGCTCGGCGCGGGCTACGAGGCGGGCGTGGCGTGGCCGGTCTACGCCGATCTGGATGCCTTCGGCGTGAAGCTGCTCAAGCAGACGGAGGTCGTCTGCGTGACGGACGAGGGCGTGCTCACGGCGGAGGGGCTTTGGCCCTGCGACGCGGTGGTGGTCTGTCCGGGGACGAAGGAGGACAACAGCCTGTTTGAGGCGCTGGACGGCAAAATTTCCGTGCGGAGGATCGGCAACGCCGTGCGGCCCGGGCGGGCGATCGACGCGATCGCGGCGGGCTGTGAGGCGGGCTTGACGATTTGACTTGATTTTGCGGGCTGTTTCGGTTATAATAGCCCGTGCCGTGCCGGTGTGATGGAATTGGCAGACGTACCGGATTCAAAATCCGGCGGTGGCGACACCGTGCGGGTTCGACTCCCGCCACCGGCACCAAACAGAAAATCCTGTCACTTGTGGCAGGATTTTTTGTTTGTATTGTTCATTATTCGTTATTCACTTTTCAGTATTCATTGAAAAAATGACAGGATTTTCTGAATGAATAATGAATGATGAAAACTGAAAAATGAATAATTGACACATAATCGGCTTGCTGATAGAATCGGTTTCGGTGATGGTATGAAAGAGAATATTCTCATTGATAAATCCATTGATTTTGCGGCGCGCATAATCAAACTGTCAAAGTATTTCGAGGGAAACAAAAAAGAGCATATTATTTCCAGGCAGATCATCAGAAGCGGCACCTCGATCGGCGCCAATATCAACGAAGCACAGTACGGTCAAAGCAAAGCGGATTTTATAGCGAAATTACATATTGCGCTGAAGGAAACCGCAGAGACAGAGTATTGGCTGCGTTTATTAAACAAATCTTCCTGTATAGACGATGAGATGTTTCGTTCTTTACTCTCGGATTGTCTGGAATTGAAAAGAATACTGATCGCTTCGCTGAACACCGCCAAAGAAAAACAATAAATCATTGATACATGATCCGCTTTCGGATCGGGTCGTAGTTTTGTGTTCAGGTTTTTTACCGAAAGGAGGCAACATCCGCATGAAACGTAGAATTATGATGAGTCTCTGCGGCGTGGTGGTGTGCGCCGTGGCGGTGGGCTTTTTCAAGATCGCCGCGCTGGGCGTGGACCCCTTCCAGTCCTTTATGAGCGGCATGGATAAGCTCATCCCCATCGGCTTCGGCACGCTCTACGTCATCGTCAACGCCGTGCTGCTGATCTTCAGCCTGCTCACCGACTGCCACAACATAGGCATCGCCACCTTTATCAATCTCTTTCTGCTCGGCTACATCACGCAGTTCACCTATGAAAGCCTGCAAAAGGCGATGCCCGACCCGACCATGCTGGCGCGGGTGCTGTGTCTGGTGGGCGGCATTCTGGTGATCTGCTTCGGCTCGGCGCTGTATATGACCGCCGACCTCGGCGTGTCCACCTACGACGCGGTGGCGATCGTGCTGGCGAACAAGTGGAAGCTCGGCAAGTTCCAGTATATCCGCATCGCCACCGATCTCGTGTGCGTGGTGCTGGGCTGCGCCATTTTCCTGCTCGGCGGCGGCACATGGCGCGAGGTGCCGACCGTGGCCGGCATCGGGACGATCATCACGGCCTTTTTCATGGGTCCGCTGATCGAATTTTTCAATGTCAGGGTCGCAAGACCTCTGCGCTATAAGGGTGAAAAAGGAGAGGCTTGATGCCTCTCCTTTTTTGGTTATTCGGTTTTGTGCATGGCTTTTCGCGCCTGACGCACTTCGTTTCCGGCGTAGATGATAACGCCCGTCCAGATAAACGCGAAGCTGATGAGCTTACCCCGCGAAAAGCTCTCGCCCAGAATCAGGCTGCACACCAGCGCCAGCGAGGGGGAGAGGTACTGCGAGATCGCCGTGACGGTCAGCGGCAGATGCACAACGCCCGCCGAGAAAAACACCATCGGCAGTCCTGTCACGAGCCCGCTGCCCATCAGAAAGAGCTGGCGTTCGAGCGTCAGACCCGAGGTGATCTCGCCCTTGGCGAAAAAGAGGATATACAGCAGCGCGAGCGGCACCATCAGCAAAATCTCCGCCGAGGTGGACACGATGGAGTCCACGTCCAGACTCTTTTTCAGCGCCGAATACACGGCGAAGCACAGCGCCAGCGTCACGGTGACGTAGGGGAAGCGCCCGAAGCTGCCCGCGCTCAGCACGATGCCCGCGACGATGAATACCAGCGCCTCGAGCTGCGTCCAGCCGAGCTTCTCGCGGAACAGCAGCGCTCCGAGTGCGAACATCACGAGCGGCATGATGTAGTAGCCCATGGAGCATTCCTGCACATGGCCTGTTCGCACGCCGATGAGATACACCGACCAGTCGGCAAAGAGCAGCACGGCGGCGGGGATCTCGCGCAGCAGGACTTTTCTGGTTTTGAACACCGCCCAAAGCTGCGGCAGCTTGCCCTGACACCAGAGGATCACAAGGCAGCACACCGCCGCCCAGATCACCCGACACGCCAGCAGGAAATTGGTGTCCACGGTCGTGTCGAGCTGATAGTAAAGCGGCTGAAAGCCCCACATGAGATAGCAAAGCCCCATCGCGGGCAGACCCTTTTTATAATTGTAAACGGGCTCGTTCATAGGCTATTCCTCGCAGTATCGCAGCAGGGCGCGGCAGCCGGCGTATACGTCGTCCCAGGTGGCGGTGAAGTCGCCGGTGTACCACGGGTCGGCCACGTCGTGCGGGCAGTCGGTGAAGCTCATCAGCGAGCGGATCTTGTCCGAAGGGTCGCCGCCCGCGATGCGGCTCATGTTGCGGAGATTGGCGCTGTCCATGCCGATGAGCAGGTCGAAGCGCTCATAGTCGGCGCGGGTCATCCGGCGTGCGCGCTTGCCCCCGCAGGCGATGCCGTGCGCGGCGAGCATACGGCGGGCGGGGGGATAGACGGGATTGCCGAGCTCCTCCGTGCTGGTGGCGGCGGATTCGATATAGAAGCGGTCGGCAAGACCGGACTTTGCCGCAAGGTCTTTCATCACAAACTCCGCCATGGGGCTGCGGCATATATTGCCGTGGCAGACAAATAAAATTCGGGTCATGGTCACAGACTCCTTTACCGGAGAATTATATCATAAAGAAGCGGCAAACACCATAGAGTAAAAATTAGAACATTTTATTGATAAAAATAAGTCAATGATTGTTTTTTTATAAAATTTTCGGAATCATCTTCCCTTTTTGAAAAAACTGTGTTATGCTCACGGCATAGGTACTTCATACCAAATTTTCAGGAGGATTTGCTATGGTTATCGGTTTGCCGAAAGAAATCAAAAACAAGGAATTCCGTGTTGGTCTGACGCCGGATGCCGTGGGTGCGTTTGTGAAGGCGGGTCATCCCGTGCTGGTCGAAAAGGATGCGGGTCTCGAATCCGGCTACCCCGACGAAGAATACGTCGCGGTCGGTGCGCAGATCATCGACAACCCCGACGATGTCTGGAACAAGTCCGAAATGATCGTCAAGGTCAAGGAGCCTCTGGAGGAGGAATACAAATACTTCCGCGAAGGGCTCATCATCTATACATACTTCCATCTCGCGGCGGACAAACCCCTGACGGAGGCGCTGATGAAATCCGGCACCACCGCGATGGCGTATGAGACCATCGTCGGCGCGGACGGAAAGAAAAAGCCCTGCCTCATCCCCATGAGCGAGATCGCGGGTCGTATGTCCATCCAGGAGGGCGCGAAGTATCTCGAGCGCTCCTACGGCGGACGCGGCATCATGCTGCCCGGTGTCCCGGGCTGCGAAAAGGGCAACGTCGTCATCCTCGGCGCGGGCTCCGTCGGCACGAACGCCGCCCGCATGGCCATGGGTCTGGGTGCCAACGTCACCATCCTCGACATCAACCGTGACCGTCTGGCGGAGCTGGACGAGGAGTTCGGCTACAAGCTGAACACCCTCTATTCCACCCACTCCAACATCCTCAAGGCGCTGTCCACCGCCGACCTCGTGGTCGGCTGCGTGCTGCTGCGCCCGGGCCGCGCTGCCCCGAAGCTGGTGCACCGCGAGGACCTCGCCGTTATGCGCAAGGGCGCGGTCGTGGTGGACGTTGTCATCGACCAGGGCGGCTGCTTCGAGACCAGCCATCCCACCACGCACGACGACCCCGTCTATGAAGTGGACGGCGTGATGCACTACTGCGTCGCCAACATCCCCGGCGCTGTGCCCCGCACGGCGACTCAGGCGCTCTGCAACTCCACGCTGAGCTACGGTCTGGACATCGCCAACAAGGGTCTCGCCGCCGCCTGCAAGGACGACCCCGGTCTCATGTCCGGTCTGAACACCTACGCCGGCAAGTGCACCTTCGAGGCTGTCGCCGAGGCGCTCGAGCTCGACTTCGTCGATCCCGCCACCCTGCTGTAAGCTTGATACAACCGCATAAATATTTCAAGCACCCGCCTCGGCGGGTGCTTGTTTTTGCATTATAGAGCTTGATCGCGCAGGACGGCGTGTCCGCCGACGCGGACGGTGATTTCGCCGCCGCGGTCGTAGAGGATGGATTGAATCTCGGAGGGTCGCCCCATCGCCTCGCCCTGAATAAAGCGGTTGACGGAGTCGGGGCGGAGCAGCCCGCGCCGGTAGAGGTAGAAGCTCAGTGCGCCGTTGGAGGTGCCGGTGGCGGCCTCCTCGTCGATGCCGTAGAGCGGCGCGAAGTTGCGGACATAGGCGGTGACCCCGTCGCTTCCGAGCGTGAAGACGTGCACGCCGGTCACGTCGAGCTTTTCGGACAGCGCCGCGATGGCAGCCATATCCGGCTTCAGCGCGGCGAGCGTATCGCGGTCTTTGACGGGCATCATAATGTCGGGCAGACCGGAGCTCACCATGGCGGGACGCAGAGAGCCCGCATCCGCTTCGGCGAGACCGTACATGGCGTAGAGCGCGGCGCAGTCCGCGTCCGTCAGCTCGCCCCGCTCCTGCGGCGGAGCCATATCGAGCCACACGGAGCCGTCGGCTCGGATGTCCACGGTGATGTCGGCGGCCTTGGTGTGGGCGAGGACGCTGTGACCCGCCTGCGTGATGCCGCGCAAGGTCAGCAGATGAAAGGAGGCGACGGTCGCATGACCGCAAAGCTCCACCTCGTCCGTGGGGGTGAAATAGCGAAGCTGCACGGAGCCGTCGGGAAGCGGGCGGACGAAGGCGGTCTCGGAAAAACCGAGCTTGGCGGCGAGTGCCTTCATCTCCGATTCGGGCGGGTATTCGTCCTCGAGCAGGACGACACCGGCGGCATTGCCGCCGAAGGGGATTTGCGTAAAAGCGTCAAGAATAAAGGGAGTCACGAAAGACCATCTCCTTTGTTGGCTTTTTTTCAGTATAGCGGGAGCACGGGCCGAAGTCAACGGCAGAAGTATTATTTACAAAATGCGACAAAAGACCTATAATAAAGACAAAAATCGCACATGGTAGGCAAGGGGGATTTTGGTTGAAAAAGATTTGGAAGATTTTGATATTGGTTTTGCTGATCGCGGCGGCGCTGCTGGTGCTGCTGTGCCAAAACCGCGCCCTGCAGGGCGAGAGCCTGCTCGGTCTGTTCCCGACACCGACCCCCGAGCCGACGCCGGAGCCGTCCCCGACCCCGACACCCATCGTGTATGTGGATGCCTACGCCGCCTCGTCGGGCGAGCCCGTGACGCTGTATAACGCCGATTTCACCGAGGCGGAAGCGGTCGCGCGCGGCACGCTGCTGACGGCGGAGCAGGACAGCGACACCGAGCACGGCGGCGTAAATTATCTCAAGATCGAGCTGCCGGACGGCGGCGAGGGCTACGCGGCGGCGGATGCGCTCGCGGACAGTGCGGACGGCGCGGTGCTGGAGCAGACGCTCTATGTCCGTGTGGCGGCGAATCTCTACGTCGAGCCCGATGCGCTCGAGCTCGGCGCGCTGATGGAAAAGGAAACGGAGCTTTCCGTTCTCGGCTTCGACACGCTGAACGAGGACGGCAGCGTGCGGATGTATCACGTCACGGACGGCGAGAACGAGGGCTGGCTGCGCCCGTGGTATCTCACGCAGAGCGCGGAGGAGGCCGCCTCGGTGTACGACGAGGAAAATCAGAATTATCATATCGAGGTCGGCGACCGCTACGGCGGCGGCGATGCGGGCGAGCTGGACTACACCCCGCGCGACGCGGCGTTCACGCCGAACACGGAAATGCCCGAGACCTGCCGCACGCTCTATATCCCCTGCTACCCCGACTGCATCAACAACATCGACTCTTATATTGCCGTGGCGGACGAATGCGCCGTCAACGCTTTTGTGGTGGACATCACGGACAACACCGCCATCGGCTATCCCTCGCCGCTCATGGAGGAGATGAATCCCAGTAACTACGAAAACGCCTACAACAGCATCGAGGACTACGGCGCGGCGGTGCAGGCGCTCAAGGACGCGGGCTACTACGTCATCGGCCGCATCGCCACCTTCCACGACGACAATCTCGCCTGGGATCACCCCGAGTGGGCGATCTCCGACTGGAACGGCAACCTCAAGCGCGAAGCGGGAGGCTACTGGCCGAGCCCCTTCTGCCGCGAGGCGTGGACGTATAAGCTGAGCCTCGCGCTGGAGGCGGTGGAGCTGTTCGGCTTTGACGAGATCCAGTTCGACTACGTCCGCTTCCCCGACGGCACCTACGACTCCGAGCACAACGGCACGATCGACTTCAAAAACGCCTACGGCGAGTCCAAGGCGCAGGGCATCCAGCGCTTCCTGATGTTCGCGGCGGACGTGCTGCACGAGCGCGGCGTGTGGGTCAGCGGCGATGTGTTCGGCGAGACCTCCAATGCCTATGTCGCGCCCTACGGGCAGTACTGGCCTGCCATGTCGAACGTGCTCGATGCCATCAGTGCCATGCCCTATCCCGACCACTACAACTCCGAGGGAAGCTGGAACCCGTGGGAGCACCCCTACGACATCCTCAGCATCTTCGGGGAGGGCGCGTCCTACCGCCAGACCGAGTGTCCCACCCCCGCGGCGGTGCGGACGTGGATCCAGTGCTACGACTCCATCAAATCGCCCAAGGTCTACTACTACGCGGACAACGTCGGCGCGGAGATCCGCGCCCTCTACGATCACGGACTCACCGGCGGCTTCATCACATGGAATGCCGGCGGCGACTGGGCGCGGTATCGAGATTGCGAAGCAGCGTTTGATATTGACCCGTAAAACAGCATAAACAGCAGGGAAGCCCGACGCATTGGTGTCGGGCTTCCTATAATAGTATGGAGTTTATCCCAGCTTTTGCTGTTTCATCCACGCGGTCATGATGAGGCTGTGGGGCAGGAGCTTTGCCAGCAGGGTCTGGGCTTTGGCTTTGAAGCCGACGATGGTGTAGTCCCTGCCGCTGCGGATGGCTTTCCACGTGGCGTTCACCACGTCGTCCGGCGTATAGAGGGCGACGTATTTTTTCACCACGGTCTGCTGCGCGGGGTCGATGGCGCGGTCGAAGAAATCGGTTTTCGTCCAGTAGGGACACACCGCCAGCACGGCGATACCCTGCGGCGCAAGCTCGCGGTTGAGTGCGCGGCTGAAGGACAGCACGAAAGCCTTCGTCGCGCCGTAGACATCGATATAGGGGATGGGCTGAAAGGCTGCGACGGAGGAGATGTTCACGATCTGGGAGCCGCGGGGCATATACGGCACGGTGAGCCGGCACAGCGCCAGCACTGCCTTGCAGTTGAGATCGACCATGTTCAGGTTTTCCGCAAGTGAGGTATCCATGACGGCGGCGAACTTGCCGAAGCCGCTGACGTTCATCAGCAGGGCGACCTCCGCCTTTTCCGCTTCCAGCGCGGCGGCATACTGTTCGATATCCTCGGCTTTGGTGAGGTCGAGCGGCAGACAGCGCACAGGGAAAGGCATATCCTCGGCGGTCGCGGCGAGCTTGTCCGCATGGCGGGCGATGAGCCACACCTCGTCAAAGCGGCCGTATTCCGAAAGCCGCTGGCAGAAGCGTTTGCCGATGCCGCTCGAGGCACCGCTGATAACGGCGATCTTCATACAAAAGCCCTCCTTAAAATTCCAGTGTGATGTTCGGGTTTTCGTCCGCCAGACGCAGCAGCAGCGAGAGAAAACGCTCGCAATAGTCCTCGCCGAGCGCGTCCGCCAGCGCGTCGCGGTGGCAGAGGTCGATCACGACATCATCCGAGACATCGCCGAGGCAGTCATACAGCGCGTCGAGATTTTTTCCGAAATAATCGGGAAGCTCCAGCGCCTCGGCAAACAGGTCGTAGAGCTCGCCGCGGCTTGTGACGGCTTCTCCGTCGATGGTGACATATTGCATATTCAGTCCTCCGGCTCATACAGCAGAGTGAAGCTTTCGTAGTGGTCGTCGGTGTAGTAAATATACCCGTCATCGGAATAGACTATGCGCTTGGCCCCGCGGGAGGACTTGCCCAGCGTGTCGATGTCGCATTCCTTATAGGTATGCCCCGCGGGGAGCAGCCCCTCGCTGTTCTGGAAGCCGCCGCCGCCGATGCACATCCCGGGCAGAACGTCGTCCAGCCCGCCGCCGTTCCAGCCTTTTCGCGGGCCTTGGTCTTGGTGATAAAATTGGAGGGCAGGTGGCCGTAGAGGTGCAGATACAGCGCCACATCCTCTTTCGTTGTGTAGACACCGTCCTCGTGGATCCGTGCATCCGGCGCGGAGGCTTCGGTCTGCGCGGGTTCATCCTGCGGGGCGGCATACGACGGCGCTTCTTCGCCCTCGTCGAGCGCGGCGACGATGTCCAGCACCGCGTCGGCGGTCTCGAGCGCCTGCTCCGCGTCGCAGGCGCAGAGGCATATGAGCAGCAGCAGACAGATCAGCAGGGATAGCAGTTTTTTCATGCGTGTTCCTCCCTTGCCTCGCACCACGCCTTGAGCGCCCCGAAGCTCTCGTCGGAGATGACGTGCTCGATGCGGCAGGCATCGGCGAGCGCGGTGTCCTCCGCCACGCCCACGGCGCAGAGGCAGCGCGTGAGCAGCGTGTGGCGCTCATAGATCTTCTCCGCGTAGCGGCGACCCTCGGCGGTGAGGCTGATGCAGCCGTTTTCGTCGGTCTCGATATAGCCGCCCGAGCGCAGCAGACCCATCGCACGGCTGACGCTGGGTTTGGAATAGCCCATGCTCTGCCCCACGTCGATGGCGCGCACGCGCGGATTTTCGCGCGAGAGGATGAGGATGGTTTCGAGATACATTTCGCCGGATTCCTGCAAAATCATGGCGGGTCTCCTTTAGTCGGTGACGATTCGGATGGCGGAGGGGAGATTGCGACAGGTGACGACGGAGTGTTCACCGCCGGGCTCGCCGTCCCGCGTCCAGGGGGCGGGCTCGTCAAAGGTGAAGCGGACGAAACGGCTGCGCAGCAGCAGGACCTGATCGCCGCTGAATTTGTTGGCCAAGATCTCGGAGATCGCGGTGGCGAGCTCCCCGGGTGCCATGGGCGTGCGCACCAGCAGCACTTCGAATTCGCCGTCGGAGAGAGCCTCCTCGTCCACGTCGCGCAGGCGCACCAGCCCCGCGACCGAGCGGGAGTTGGTCACGCCGCCGAAGATGAAGTCGCCCTCGACCACGCCGCCGTCCCATTCGACCTTGGCGGTGCGGTGGGTCAGATGACCCAGCGCGGCGATGCCGGAGAGGAAGTAGGCGAGCCGCCCCAGTGCCTGCTTCTGCGGCTGCGGCGTTTCGTAGGCGACCTCGGTGAACGCGCCGAAGGCGGCGACGTAGGTGAAATAGTCGCTGTCGTTGAACAGACCGACATCGAGCGGGCGCGGCTGACCGCGCACGGCGGTGCGTGCGGCGGCGGCGGGGATATGGCTGAGCCGCAGCGTGGCGGCGACATCGTTGGTGGTGCCCATGGGGATGTAGCCCAGCGAGGGGCGCGTCGGGCAGAGCATCAGCCCCGAGATGGTCTCGGAGAGCGTACCGTCCCCGCCGACGCAGACCACGCGGTCAAACTCCGCCGCGTGCTCTGCCGCCAGCTCCACAGCATCGCCGCGTCCGTCCGTGAAAAAGACGGTGCTGCGGTAGCCCGCCTCGTGGAACACCTGCAGAACGTCCGCGAGCCCGAGGCGAAAGCCGCCCCGTCCCGCATTCGGATTGATGAGTAACATTAGCTTTTTCATGGTTTCCATGATACGGCAATATTATGAAAAAATCAAGACGGCAAAGGTCGTGACCTTTGCCGTCTTGTATGTAGTTTTGTTTATGCCTCCAGCGTGTCCGCCTTGCTCTCCTTGAAGATCTTGGAGAAGATCACGATGGTGATGCAGGCGAGGATAACGCCGAGATAGGTCTCGGAAATCTCGAAGGAGCCGATCGCCACGGGATAGTGCTTGGTGATGAGCTTGGGGATATACCAGACGATGCAGCACAGGAAGGTCACGAGCACGGCGATGCAGGTGCCCTTGTCGCTGGCCTTGGAAAGCCGCGTTTTCTTATTGATCCAGTACATACCGAACAAAATCACGATGAACAGCACGCCGCGCAGCGTATAGGCGACCTTCACCAGCGACAGCACGCTCGAAGCGTTGTGCAGTGCGATGGCGAGCAGGCAGCAGAACACGCCGGAGATGGCGGTGCCGATGCGGGAGATGAGGGTCATCTCCTTGTCGGAAGCGTCCTTTTTGATGTTGCGGACGTAGATGTCGCGCGTGAACATGGTGGCGGATGCCAGAATGATGGGCGAGATCGTGGAGAGGATCGCCGCCAGCACCGAGGCGAGGATGATGCCCGCGACCACGGGGTTGAAGCTCATGATGAGGTCGGTGTAGGCGGTCTTGGCGTTGGCAAACTCCATGATGCCCGCGTGGTTGATCGCCTTGGCCTCCATGCCGAGGAGCGTCGTGAACAGACCGAAGGGCACGACCACCAGCACGGAGATGAGGCAGGCTTTTTTCGCCGTCTTGGGGTCTTTCGCGGCGAGCACGGGCTGGATGGAGGCCTGTGCCGCACCGGCGGAGAGGATGGAGGCGACGATCTGGCTCGTGACCTCGGAGGCACCGAGACCGAACATGGAGAAGTGACGGGTGCCCTCCTCTGCATCCACGGCGGCGATCTCCGTCGTGAAGCCGTTCCAGCCGCCGAGCTTGGCGGCACCGAGGATGACGGCGAGGATCATGCCGAAGTACATGAAGCCGATGTGCAGCTTGTTGGTCGCCTCCACGGAGGTCATGCCGCCGGACATGGTGTAGATGATGAAGATGACGGCGAAGACGATGCAGGATGTGGAGAAGGGCAGACCGAGCAGGCTTTCACCCAGACCGCCCGCGGCGATCATCTGGCTCAGACCCACGGCGATCATGACGAAGATGAGCAGCGCGGAGCAGATGGTGCGGCTCTTGGGACCGACGACCTTTTCGATGATGCCGGGGATGGTGACCTCGCCGTACTGACGGTATTTTTCGGCGAAGAACAGACCCATCATCAGCATACCGACACCGTTGGCGATGGTGTACCACCAGCCGGACATACCGTAGTTATAGCCCGCCTCGGAGCAGCCGGTGGTGGCGGTGCCGCCGAGCCACTGTCCGCAGGCGACGCACACGATGGCAAACACGCCCATGCCCACGCCCACAAAGGAGTCGTTGGACTGGTTCTTGCGCGAGGCAAGAACGCCCAGCAGCATGGTCAGGGCAAAATAAAGGATGATTATGATTAACTGCCAATTCATATCGGGTTCCTCACAGCTTATGAGATGTTTGGGGGATAATGTAAAAGGAAGTCTGGAACAATTCCAGACTTCCTTGTGGTTTACTCTTTCACCATGCAGCCGACTTCGTCGGGAATGATGAGCTTGGCGCCGGTCTTGGCGAGCACATCCTCCACCGTGACACCGGGGGCGGTCTCGAGGAGCTTCGCGCCCTCGGTCGTGATCTCGATGACAGCCAGTTCGGAGACGATGTAGTTGATGCAGTGGTAGCCGGTCAGCGGCATATTGGTTTTCTGCACGATCTTGGGGTTGCCCGCCTTATCGGTGTGGGTGGTCATGACGATGGTGATCTTGGAGCCGGTCACCAGGTCCATGGCACCGCCCATGCCGGCAGCGGTCTTGCCGGGGATCATCCAGTTGGCGAGGTTGCCCTCGGCGTCCACTTCGTAAGCGCCGAGCACGGTGGCATCCACATGGCCGCCGCGGATGAAGCCGAAGGAGCGGAAGGAGTCAAAGCAGGAGCCGCCCACGCGGAGCATGGAGGGCTTGCCGCCGGCATCGACCACGTTGGGGTCGGCGACTTCGCCTTCTTTGGGTGCGCCGGTCAGACCGACGACACCGTTCTCGGAGTCCACCCAGACATCCACGCCCTCGGGCAGGTAGTCCAGGCACTTGGTGGGCATACCGATGCCCAGGTTCACCACGTCGCCGTCCTGGAAGAAGCGGGCGGTACGGTAAGCGATAAGATCTTTTCCGGTCAGTTCCATGTTTCGGTACCTCCTTTAAGCTTCCGTCAGGGCCTTGCCCTGCACAACAGCATCGACCACGAAGCCCGGGGTCATGATCTGGTCGGGGTCGAGCTCGCCGATCTCCACGATCTCCTCGGCCTCGACGATGACATGGTCAGCGGCGGTGGCAAAGGCCTCGTTGAAGTTGCGGCTGGTGCGGCGATAGACGACGTTGCCCATCTTGTCGGCCTTCCACGCGTGCACGAAGCAGACATCGCCGTGCAGGGGAAGCTCAAGGATGAAGCGCTTTTTGGTGGGGTCGGGGACGATCTCGCCCTCGAGGAACTTGAACTTACCGGTCTCTTCGTCCCATTCGACGACCTGCTTGCCGTCCATCATGGGGGTGTACATACCGGTGGGGGTCAGCACGCCGCCGATGCCGGCGCCGCCCGCGCGGACCTTCTCGCAGAGAGAGCCCTGAGGCACGAAGGTGAGGTTGATCTCACCGGCGACGACCTTCTCCACGGTCACGGCGTTGTTGCCGATGTGGGAGGCGGTGATCTTTTTGATGACGTTGGCATCCACCAGCTTGCCGATGCCGCGGTGGGGCACGGAGGTGTTGTTGGAGATAACGCTCAGATCCTTGATGCCGGCGGCGATCAGACCCTCGATCAGAGTCTCGGACACGCCGACGTTCACGAAGCCGGGCAGAAGAACGGTCATACCGTCGAAGCAATACTTGCCGATCGCTTCCTCAACGGTCATGACTTTGGACTTGGCCATGGGAATCATCCTTTCATCATTTAATTTAATAACTTTTTAATTATACGCAGGTTTTCCGAAAATGTCAAACAGGGTCGTCCATAAATTTCTGCGCGAGCTTAAACACCTCGAAAAGCTGATGGTCGCGCTTGACCTTGAGCGCCTCGATGTCCTGCCCCTCGTAGTCGTAGAAGCCCTTGCCGGTCTTGATGCCGAGCTCGCCGGCGGCGACGTGCTCCGCCAGTACCTCGGGCAGCTCGTCGCCCTTTTCGGGCATGGTGTAGGACTTGTTTTTGTAGTTGTTCGCGGTCATGTCGAGCCCGCCGAAGTCGATGCGCTTGAGCAGACCCAGCACCACGGCGCGGGGGATGAAGCTGGCTTTCGCGGCGAGGTCGATGGCCTCGGCATCGCAGTAGCCGTTGTCGAGCAGATAGAAGACCTCGCGGTTGAGGCACTGCTGGAGGCGATTGACGATGTAGCCGCGGATGAATTTCTTCATGTAGACGGGCGTTTTGCCGCAGGTCTTGAGCAGCTCCATGAGGATGTCGGCGTACTCCTGCGGTGCCTGCTCGCTCTTGACGACCTCGACGAGGGGGATGAGGTGCGGGGGCGCGTACCAGTGGGCGATGCAGAGGCGGGGCTTCAGCTCCTCGGGCGCGAACTCATAGATGTTCAACGCGGAGGTGTTGGAGGCGACGAGCGCGTCGGCGGGGCCGAAGTCCAGGATCTGCCGGAAGCATTCGGCTTTGGCATCGCGGTTTTCGACGATGGTCTCCTGAATGAGGTCGGCATCCGCCAGCGCCTCTTTCAGGTCGCAGGTGAAGGTGATGCGGCCGTAGATGGTGTCGATGTCGGCCTCCGCGATGAGACCTTCTTCGGCAAAGGTGTGCAGGGCGTTTTTGAGCGTCTGCATGGCGAGCTGGCGCTTCTCCTCGCGGCGTGTCCACAGGGCGACCTGATAGCCGCCGATGGCGTAGACCTGCGCGATGCCGGGGCCCATCGTGCCTGCGCCCAGCACGGCGATTTTTTTAATGTCGGAAAGCTGCATGATAGAATCTTCTTTCAATATAGATATAGTCAAAGGCGGGGGACAAAGCCCCCGCCTCTGAAAGTCAATGAACTGCACCGCGAAGCGCGGTCAGCGCGACCCGCCCGACGGGGTCGGGCGTAATCCGCAAGGGGCATCAGCCCCGAGGATTATGCCGGGCGAATTCACTTCGCCCGAGCAGATCTAATTAGAAGGTGCCTTCGTCCCAGGCGACGAGACGCACCATGCCGCCGTCGGCTGCTTCGCAGCGGAAGGGGAAAGCGGCGATGATCTTGCGGGTGCCCTTGACGAGGTCGATGTCGCCGCCGGCGTTCTCGACCGCCATAACACCGTGCTGTGCGAACAGACGGTGGCAGGGCTCGTAGTCGGGGTAGTCAACGTCGATGTCGCGGCCGGTCGCGGACTTGTAGTTGGTGGCGAGCCAGGGCATCTGCTCCTTGACGGGGAAGTGCCACACGGGGCTGTCGGAAGCACCGTAGGTGCCGGAGATGCCCTTGATCTTCTTGTCGAACATCAGCCACTTGCAGAGCTCGGGGCCGTTGCCGGGATAGTAGTTGAAGTATTTGTCGTTGTTCTTTCTCCAGTAGCGATGGAAGCCGGTGTCGAGGATGACCCAGTCGTTGGGGCGGATCTCAAGGCCGTCCTTGTCCAGAGCCTTCTGCACGTCCTCGGGGGTGATGATGTGCCAGATGGCACCCTTCTTGCCGGGGACCTCGGCGTACTCGCCCATCTTGGCGGGGTCGCCGCCGCAGGCGTTGAACGCGGCCTCGAACTCGTCGTACATCCAGGTCAGGTCAACGATGACACCGGTGCCGATGCAGTGCTCCAGGGGCAGCTCGGCGAGGTTGTAGCCGTAGCGGGCGCGATCGACTTCTTCCTCATGCAGGGTGTGGTTGGGCGCGTCCATGTGGGTGGCGGCGTGCAGCGTGCCGGTGTAGGTGCAGGTGCGCTTGTGGAAGCGCTCCAGATACTGACCGCGGGGGAAGTTCAGGTCGGAGCGGGCACCGGGGAAGGGCCAGAGGGGGGTATCCCAGCCCCAGGGCTGCGACAGATCGTAGATCTTGGGCATCTTCTCGGTTTCGAGATAGAACTCGTCTTTGTTGAGGGGCATATAAGCCATAAGAAAAAATCCTCCTGCAAAAAATAGTTTTCGTACCTATAATTTAAACCTTGGTATCGTGCAAAAGTCAAGCCGATTTTTTGGGATTCCGCGTACAGAAAGCGTGCTTTCGACGAAAAAAGATAAAAAAGTTTACAAAAATTACGAAAAAATTACAAAAAAGACTTGCCGCCGCGGGAATCTTGATTTATAATCGTGTCTGGTGAAGTGTACTATGAGATACAAAATCGGCGATGTGGCGCGGATATTGGGCATCAGCCCCGATCTTTTGCGCTACTATGAAAAAAAAGGCGTTGTAACGCCGTATAAGGACATCCACAACGACTACCGCTATTACGACGCATGGGACATCAATCTGCTCATGGACTGCCTGTGGTTTAAGAACTTCGGCTTCTCCATCGAGCAGATCGCGGACATGGTGCGCATCCCCTCGGCGGACGATCTGCAGGATATCTTCCAATATAAGGAGGACGAGCTGCGCTCCACGATCAAGCGCTGCGAGCTGCTGCTGCGGCGCAGCGAGGAGCATCGTGCCCAGCTCGAACGGATCCCGTCGCTGCTGGGGAAATGCGAGATCGCAGAGAGCCCTGCGCGGCTGTGTTACATAAACCGCGTCGGCAACGAATACCCCACCGGCGAGGGTCTGGAGCGCTTTGCGCGGCAATGGCTGATGGCGCTTCCGTTCAACCACCGCTATTTCGAGATTACGGACGATGCGCTGTTCGGCGGCGAGGAGGACGACTACCGCTGGGGCTTCTCGCTGGAGATGGACTATGTGCGCGAGCTGGACTTCCCGACCGACCCGCCCATGGAGGAGATCGCGCCGCGCACCTGCATCCACACGGCGTTCACCAGCCGCGGCAAGGGCAATTTCTCCCCCCGCCATCTGGACTATGCCATCAACTGGGCGGAGCAGAACGGCTGGCAGATCTGCGGCAGTGCGCAGGGCGTGCTGGTCGCGTCCCTGCTCGAGCAGGGCGAGCTGTGCGGATATTTTGAATGTTGGATACCTATAACAAAAAGCCCCTGAAAAGATAAGGAGGAACACGCTATATGACCGATATGGACGAAGCGAAAATGATCGAGCAGGCCAAGGCGGGCGACCCGAAGGCGCAGTTTGAGCTGAGCCAGTGGGCGCGCCAGATGAGCATACTGGAGCCGAACGAGGAACGCTGGAACCGCGTGGCGGCGAAGGCGCTGGTGGATGCCGCCAACGGCGGCTATGAGCCGGCGAAGATCATGGTGCAGGAGCTGATCTCCGGTCAAAAGGCGGCCGCTGCCCCGAGTGAGCCTGAGATCGTCGATCCCCTGCAGGAGCCCTGTGATTTTGATGAGGGCTTCGAGGACGACTTCGGGGACGGCTATGAGGACGAGCCCGCACCGCGCGAGCGCATGACCGCGTTCTACGATCAGGCGCAGGAGGACGACTATATCGACGAGGAGCTCGACGAGCTGGACGATCTCATCGACTACGAAAATGCCCGTATGGGTAAGGGTGCCGGCTTTGCGGAAGTGATGCAGAAGCTCGGCGGTGGTCTGAAAAAGGCCGGCGCGGCGGTGGGCGCTCTGGTGGGCGGCATCGCGGCATCCGCGAAAAACAGAAAAGCCCGCGCCGACGAGCCGGATGAGCCCGACTATGCGGACGGGGGCTACGACGACTATGAGGACGAGCCGGCTGAACGGACATCCCGCGGCCGCCGCAGCGCCGGAAAGATCAGTCTGGGCGCGTTCATCGAGGAAAACTGGCCGGTGGTGAAGATCGTCTGCATCGCGGTGTGCGCGGTGCTGATCGTGCTGATCGTGATTTTGCTGCTGCCCGGGAAAGAAGCGGAGGAGGTCGTTGTGACACCGATCCCCACGTCCGTCCCCGCAACGCCCGTCCCCACGGCGGAGCCCTTCCCCAATGAGGCGACGCTGCTCGAGATCCGCTCCACCGCGACGCTGCAATACCGTCCGGCGGACAGCGAATATCTCACCGCGAGCAAAACCATGACCGTTATCTGCGAGGGCGCGGAGAATCTCCGCCAGGGTCCCGGCGCGGGCGATTACCCCGATGTGGTGATGCAGATCGCGCAGGGCACGAGCGTCACGGCCTACGCCAAGCACGATACCTCCGATGTCGATGGAAACGGCAACCCGATCTCCTGGTATCTGCTCAACTCCAATGGCACCTGGGGCTGGATGTACGGCCCGAGTTTGGGATAAATTCCAATGTAAAAAAAGCGGGCGTGCTGCACATTGCAGCACGCCCGAGTTACAGGGTTATGGGATAAAGATACAAATTGGATAAGCTGTAGCTTTAGCATAGACCCTTTCGGATAACTTGTAAAGAGCGAGGAAAGTCGAATGGACAGAAGTATCGTCGAACGCCTTGAAAAACGAGCCCGCACCATGCTTCCGGCGGAGACCGCCATGATGGTGGAGTGCTGGGCGGACAGCGGCGACCGCAGCTGTGCGCTGCTGCTGAAGCATATTCAGCGCTGCGCCATGTTTGACGAGCCGCTGTGCACGGAGCCCTGCCGCGTGCTGGTGTACGACGACCGCGTGCTGCTGCGCTGCGACGGCTGCGACAAGGGCAAAACGCTGCCCCGCATCCGCGGCATCGGCTACGGTCATTCGGAAAAGGAGGCGCATCAAAACGCGCTCTATGCGCTGACGCTGCCGGTCTCGTCCGATGAGAGAGAATACGGCGAGGGCGAGTATCGCGCCGTGGAGGAATCTTGTATATTTAATAGGG
This sequence comes from Oscillospiraceae bacterium, assembly GCA_045640125.1. Lineage (GTDB taxonomy): Bacteria > Bacillota > Clostridia > Oscillospirales > Oscillospiraceae > CAJOIG01. The sequence goes on along the minus strand of JAZUEL010000034.1, from coordinate 1,235 downwards.
TAGCCTATGCGTCGCTGTAAGAGCGGCACAGCACAGACAAAAAAGAGACGGCACAAGCCGTCTCTTTTCGTTGTAACCCCCTCAGTCCGCTTCGCGGACAGCTCCCCCGAAGGGCGCCTTTTGGCTGTGTATTGTCCAAAGCCTCCCTTGGGGGAGGTGGAGCGCAGCGCCGGTGGGGGTTGTCGCCCTCAGTCGCGTTCCGCGAGCTTCTGGATCTCGCCGAATTTTTCCGTGATGTAGCCATAGCTTTCGCGGCGGTGGGGCAGCAGACACGCGGAGCAGTCCTTGATGCCCTCCGCTGTATAGCGGAAATTGCCGCCGCAGTTTTCGCCCAGCGCGTACAGCGGGCACCAGCAGAACAGGCAGCTAAAATCGTCCTCGTCCGCCTTTTCGTGGCAGGGGAAATATTCGCAGTCCCGATTCTGGTGGTAGGCGTAGTGTTTGTTTTCCCAGTCGCGCATATCAGCTCTCCTCCTGCTCCGGCAGCGCGGGCGCTCCCGAGGGGGTGATGTTGACGAGGATGACGGCGGCGAAGACGATGACACAGCCGATGATCTCCCAGCGGGTCAGCGAGCTGCCCGGCATCAGCACCCAGCCCGCGAGCACGGAGAACACGCTCTCGAGCGACAGAATCAGCGAGGCGACGGCGGGATTCACGCCCTTCTGTCCCACGATCTGCAGCGTGTAGGCGCAGCCGCTGGATAGGATACCCGCGTAGAGGATGGGCACCGCGCAGGCGAGGATGTTATGGATGTCCGGCGTTTCAAAGAGGAACATACCGATGCAGGAGAGAACGCCCGTCACGGCAAACTGGATGCAGCTCAACCGAACGCCGTCGGCGAGCTCCACGAAGTGATCGACCACGAGGATGTGTACGGCGAACATGATGGCGCACGCGAGCAGCAGCAGGTCGGACAGCCCGAGTCCCAGCCCCTGGCCGGCGACCACGCCGTCCATCAGACACAGGAAGAAGAAGCCGACCACCGCGACGATCGCGCCGAACCAGACGAGCATCGGCGAGCGCTTTTTGACAAAAAGCCCGAGCACGGGCACGAGCGCGCAGTAGCACGCGGTGATGAAGCCCGCCTTGCCGACGTTGGTGGCGGGGTCCTGGTAGGCGATGCCGAACTGCTGGAGGTTGGAGGCGATGAACAGCACCACGCCGCAGCATAGCCCGCCGATCCATATATTCTTTTTCGAGCCCTTTTCAAAGCTTCCCGAGCGGCTGCGGACCT
>JAZUEL010000033.1:0-7084 GCA_045640125.1 Oscillospiraceae bacterium | reverse complement strand
CATCACCATCTCAAAGCCGCCGTAGGCGCGGCGGTAGGCTATGGCACCCTGCTCGCCGAGCACGAACATGGAGGTCGAGTGCGCATCCGCCATGCAGCCGTCGTCGCATACGACGGTCATGGACAAGAGGCCGTTTTCCACGGGATAGCCGCTCGCGGGGTCGAGGATATGGATATAGGTCTTGCCGTTTTCGACAAAGTAGCGCTGATAGCCGCCGGAGGTCACGACGGCCTTTTCGCCGCATTTCAGCATCGCGGCGTACTCCCCGGGGTCGTGCGGGTCGGCCACGGCGACCTTCCACGCGCTGCCGTCGGCCTTGGTCTGCCCGAGGGTCTGGACGTTGCCGCCGAGGGACAAAATCGCCGTTTCACAGCCGCTCGCTTTCATCGCCTCCAGCGCCGCCTGCGCCGTATAGCCCTTGGCGACCGCGCCGAACGCGACCTTGCAGTCCGCGGGGATACGCAGCGCGCAGCTCTCCGCGTCGAAGTCCATGCCGAACTCCGCGACGGAGACGAGCTCCGCGTCGATCTCCGTCTGCGACGGCACGCGGTATTCGCCGGTGATGAAGCCCCAGCGCAGGATGAGCGAATAGAGCTGCGGGGCGAGCGCGCCGCCGCTTCTGTCCGCGACGAGCATGGCGGTCTCCGCGATGGCGAAGCAGTCCGCGGATACCGTCACCCACTGCCCCGCGTTTCGGTTCAGCGTCCACACGCTGCTGCCCTCGCGTTCGGGGTCGAGGTCGGCTTCGAGCGCCAGTATCCGCGCCTCGGCGGCATCGAGCGCCTGTTCGGCGGTATCGTCGCCGTAGGCGGTGAGGATCATCACGGTGTCCATGGCAAAGACCTGCCGCTGATGCTTGTCGGCGGCAGAGCCGGGCAGCTGCACGGTGCAGCCCGCGAGCAGCAGGACGCACAGCAACGCTATAAGAATGAGTCGGACTTGTTTCATGGCACGCTCCCTCATGGGTCTGTCGGAAAAAGTATAGCACAAAGCACTTGATAAGGAAAGAGCGGCGTGCTATAATATCGGAGCATCAAATGAATATGCGGCTGTAGCTCAGCTGGATAGAGCGTTGGCCTCCGGAGCCAAAGGTCGTGGGTTCGAATCCCGTCAGCCGTACCACGTCAGAAGAAATCTTCTCCATTCCGTTTCCGCCGTTGGCGAAAACTCCATATCCGAAGATTCCTTCTTCCTTTCAAAATGACAACCACTTCGTTGGGTTGTCATTTTGTTATTTGGGGAACGCTCCGAATTGACGCGCCACCCGGCGCGGACATCAGAAGAAATCTTCTCCATTCCGTTTCCGCCGTTGGCGAAAGCTCCATATCCGAAGCTTCCTTCTTCCTTTCAAAAACGCAACCGCTTCGCTGGGTTGCGTTTTTGGTTTTAGGGCGAAAGCTCCATATCCGAAGCTTCCATCTTCCTTTCAAAATCGCAACCGCTTTGCTGGGTTGCGATTTTGTATTTGGGGGGTGCGTGAAAAAGCAGGCACGTTTCCGTGCCTGCTTCTTCTTTGTCTTTACACGCGATAGAGCAGTCTGCCGTAGCTGGGGAAGGGCCAGTGCTTTTTGCCCACAAGCGTTTCCAGCTCGTCCGCCACGGCGCGCAGCGACTGCATATCCTGCAAAACGACATCGTGATAATAGCCCGCCTTTTCCACGATATCCGCGCTCATTTCCGCCGCCGTCGCCTGCTCCAGCTTCTCACAGCGCTCGTAGAGCTGCGCCGCGAGCTTCGACAGCCGCCGCAGCAACTTTTCCTCAGCGGGCGATTCCAGATCCACCGCCTCCTTGGCGCTGATGGTCTGGGCGGTCAGCCGCTCGAAGCTCATGACCGCGGGGAATATGTCGGTGCGCACCATCTCGGTCATCACCTGCGCCTCGATGTGCAGCCGCTTGCAGTAGGTGTCCAGCAGGATATCGCGGCAGGCGTGCAGCTCGCCCGGGCTCATCACGCCGCAGCGGCTGAACAGCTCCACGTTCTTCTTCGCGGTCAGCATCGGGATAGCCTCGGCGCTGCTGTGCAGATTCAAAAGCCCGCGCCGCTCGGCCTCCTCCAGCCAGGCTTCCTCATAGTTGTTTCCGGAGAAAAGGATGCGGCGATGCTTTTTCACCATGTCCGCCAGGAGCGTCTTGAGCGCCGCGCCGACATCCGCCGCGCCGTCCAGCGCGTCCGCCATTTGGTTGAGCGTGTCCGCCATGGCGGTGTTCAAAACGGTGTTGCAGTCAGCGGAGGACTGGCTCGCGCCGAGCATACGGAACTCGAATTTATTGCCCGTGAACGCGATGGGCGAGGTGCGGTTGCGGTCGCTGGTGTCGCGGGGGATGGCGGGCAGCGCCGCCGCGCCGGTGGACAGCGAGCCGCCGCTCAAAAAGGCGGCATCCTCACCGCGCTCCACGGCGTTGAGGATGTATTCCAGCTCCTCCCCGACGTAGACGGACACAATCGCGGGAGGCGCTTCGCTGCCGCCGAGACGGTGATCGTTGCCCGCGCCGGACACGCTGATGCGAAGCAGATCCTGATGCTCGTCCACCGCCGCGATAAAGGCGATAAAGAACACGAGAAAGCGGCTGCGCTCGGCATCGGTATGACCCGGGGAGAGCAGATTGTCGTCCCCGTCGGTCACGAGGGAATAGTTGTTGTGCTTGCCGGATCCGGACACGCCCGCGAAGGGCTTTTCATGCAGCAGGCACGCCAGGCCGTGCCGCTCCGCGATCACGCGCATACGGTCCATCATGAGCTGGTTGTGATCGACCGCCGAGCTGCACCGCTCATAGACGGGGGCCTGCTCATGCTGCGCGGGGGCGGCCTCATTGTGCTCCGTGTGCGCCGGAACGCCGAGCTCCCACAGCTCCTCGTTCAGCTCCTTCATAAACGCCGACACGCGGCTGGGGATGGAGCCGAAGTAGTGGTCGGAAAGCTCCTGCCCCTTGGGGGGCTTCGCGCCGAACAGCGTCCGGCCGGTGTAGATCAGGTCCTTGCGCTTATCGTAGGCGCTGCGATCGACCAGAAAATACTCCTGCTCGTTGCCGACGGCAGGCCAGACGTGGCCGCATTCCTCGCCCAGCAGCTTCAGCACCCGCAGCGCCGCCGCATTCAGCGCGTCCATCGAGCGCAGCAGCGGCGTTTTCTTGTCCAGCGCCTCGCCGCCGTAGGAGCAGAACGCCGTGGGGATGCAGAGCACGCCGTCTTTAATGAAGGCGTAGCTGGTGGGGTCCCATGCGGTGTAGCCGCGCGCCTCAAAGGTCGCGCGCAGACCGCCGGAGGGGAAGCTCGAAGCATCCGACTCGCCCTTGATGAGCTCCTTGCCGGAGAACTCGATCAGGGCTTGTCCGTGGCTGTCCGGCGAGAGGAAGCTGTCATGCTTCTCGGCGGTGATACCGGTCATGGGCTGGAACCAGTGGGTGTAGTGCGTAGCGCCCTGCGTCAGCGCCCAATCGCGCATACCCGCCGCGACCGCATCCGCGATCCACGGCTCCAGAGGCTCACCCTGCTCCACGGTGCGTTTGAGTGCCAGACGAACGCTCTCGTCCAGATACTCGTCCATGGCGCTTTCGTTAAAGCATTTGATCCCGAATTTTTCGTATTTCATATCAGTTCCCCCCTAAGGGTCGTTTTTTTATCTGGGCGAAGCGCCGCGGATACTGCGGCGGTGTCGCCTTGCTTTTGTCGATGAGCACGGCGGCGTGCTGCACCTCCGTGTCCGGCACGGTGTAGCGCCGTATCTCGCGCAGCCGTCCGCCGAGTGCCTTGACGGCAAAGTCCGCGCGCTGCACCTCCGCGTCACAGTCCGGCTTTTTCATCGCCAGGAACAGGCCGCCCGGCTTCACCAGCGGCAAACACAGCTCCGCCAGCACATCCAACTCCGCCACGGAGCGGCTGACCACGATGTCGAAGCGTTCCCGCAGATCCTTCTGCTCCTCCACCCGCGTCCACAGACACTCGCACTCGATGCCGAGCTCCGCGCAGGTCTTTCGCAGAAAGTCCACCTTTTTATTGTTGGCATCGATCAGCGTCAGCCGGATGTCCGGCTGCAGGAGCTTCAGCGGCAGCCCCGGGAAGCCCGCGCCCGTGCCGACATCCGCCACCGACTTGCCCGCAAAATCCGCCATCGGGAGGATCGCTGCGCTGTCCAGAAAGTGGAGGTGGGCGATGCCGTCCTCGTCGCGGATGGCGGTGAGATTCGTGACGGCATTCATCTCCATCAGCAGCTCGCCGTAGCGCAGAAAAGCCCGCAGGGTCGCCTCATCGCAGGGCATATATTGTCGCAGTATTTCTTCCATAGCCATCCTCGGAATAAACCGGTTTTGCAATAAAAAAGGGTATGCCTTTCAGCATACCCTGTATCATACCACAAAAGGATTATATTACGCAAGCGCCATAAAGCAATGATTGCCGATCCAGCCGGTGCAGATATACGCGCCGGAGAACTGGAACACCGCAAAGAACAAGGTGTCCTCGGAAACGACCATATCGCCCTCCAGCGCGACCTTGGCGGCCGCGACCGCCGACTGGCTCGGCGTGAGGTTGATGGAGCCGTTGACCACGGGGTCAAACTGCCCCTTGGCAAAGATGACATCCTTGATCGTCGATTCCTTGAAATAGGAATTCGCCACGCGGTTCATGACCACGTTGCCCACGGCGATCTGCCCCATAAAGGACTCGGAGCCGGCTTCGGAGTAGATGATGTGGCTGAGCCAATAGACATCGTCCGCGTTGTAGAACTCATTGCCGTCCTGCAGAGGCTCGATGCGGTTGGCGATGATATCCAGCCGCTCGTTTTCCTCGTCCAGCTCCAGCGTGCCGCCGAAGCAGCGGGCTACGCCCTCCGCAGGCAGGTACACGCCGTCGTCCGCCTTGATGACACCGGCGGGTGCGTAAAGATACCGGTTATTGCTGATAAAATAGTCCTGACCGTATGTTGCCTGAATGGAAATGTCACCGGCCTGCACGGTCAGCACGCCGTCCTGCTCGGAGAAGCGGGCGCTGGGGAACAGCGCGGAGAACACGCCCTGCACGCTGACATAGAGCTCGCCCTCATAGTAGCGGTAGAAGCCGGCGTACACGCGGTTGCAGTAGCAACTCTTGGCCGGCGCGGAAAACTCGTCGTCCTCCTCGACCTCGGGCATGGCGATGTTCGTCACGCGGAGCTCCGGCTGTTCGGAGGGCTCGTTCGCAGTTTCCTGCTGCTCCGTCTCCTGGGAGAACTCCGCCGACAGGAGCACGGGCTCCTCGTCGTTGCTGCGGGCACGCGGTGTCGCGCCGAGCACGCCGAAAGCAAGGCAGAGCGCCAGAACGGCCGCTGCAATTTTCAAAATACGCTGTCGGAATGTGTTCACAGGTCTGCCTCCTTTCTTCCGCGCCAAGGCGAAAAAATCGATGCCGGTAGTTTTGTAGCTTCATTATAGCGAAGCCGCCGCGTCGAATACAATCGGCAGACTGTATAAATGCCTCATTTTGTTTTTGACATTTTCGACAATGCACAATATATTGTGTTATATTATGTGTCGTATCCCATCGAAACCGCTCTATATTGTAATATTTTTATTGAAAAAATCCTGTTTTTCGACAAGTGTTTACAAAATGTACAAAAATAATCTTTTACCGTAACAATATTATGTCTATCAATTTGGCGAAATTGACGGCTTTTATGTTAACGTCTTCAGCGCCTGCGCGAGCTGATCGGGGCAGGATGTGGGTTTTCCCCCGCAGCGGATGCCATCCAGCCTTGCGATGGCATCTTCCACCGCCATGCCCTCCACCAGACGCGCAATTCCCTGCAGATTCCCGCTGCAGCCCCCCACCACGTCCAGATGCCGGATCACGCCGTCCTCCACTTCCACGCGCATCAAACGCGAGCATACGCCTTTCGGCTGATACGTTATGGTCACTGATTTTTTCCTCCCTTGTATAATTTTGCCCAAGAAGCGGGCAATATCCCTTTCGGAGCGTCATACATTCCATTATGTACACACCGAAAGGGGGATCATCCCAATGAAAGCCAAACTGACGCTGATCTTACTTCTCTCCGCCGCCTTCAACTGGCTGGCAGCCAAAAGCCAGACGGACATATCCCTTCCCACGCTGCGCGTGGAGATCGCCACGCCCGCGCCGGAAGCGGCAGTGGCGCTTCCGACGGCTGCACCGACACCGAAGCCCACGCCCGCACCGACACCGGAACCGACTCCCGAGCCCACGCCCGAGCCGACACCGGAGCCCACGCCCGAGCCCACGCCCGAGCCCACGCCGAGCGTCACCGTGCTCTCCACCACTATACACTCCTCCGCCTCAATTCGCAACTATACTTCTTATGACGTAGACGCGGAGGCGCTGCTCGCGGAGCCGCTGACGCTCACGCTCCCCGCCGAAGGCCCGCAGATCCTCATTCTCCATACTCACGGCAGCGAGGCCTACACGCCCGACGCGGACGAGCCCTACGAGAGCTGCGGCGACTGGCGCACCACGGACAGCGCTCACAACGTCATGCTTGTGGGCGAGGCACTGAAAGCGGCACTGGAGGAATACGGGCTGAGCGTGCTGCACGATACGGAGCTGTACGACTACCCCAGCTACGACGGCGCTTACGCCCGCAGCGGCGAGGCGATCGAGCAGTATCTCGCCGAATACCCGAACATTGCCGTCGTCATCGACCTGCACCGCGACGCGCTCGGCACGGAGGAGACGATCTATAAGACCGTCACGGACACGGGCGAGACAAGCTCCGCCCAGCTCATGTTCGTTATGGGCACGGACGAATCGCTGGAGCACCCCGACTGGCGGGAGAATCTCAGGCTCGCGCTGACGCTTCAGCAGGCCGCCGAGGCGCAGTACCCCTCGCTGATGCGGCCGGTCGATCTGTCCTGCTGGCGCTACAACCAGCAATACACCAAAGGCTCCATGATCCTGGAGGTCGGCACCTGCGGCAACAGCCTCGGGGAAGCTCTCGAGGCTGTGGAACGCTTTGCTTCCGTGGCGGGGCCGATCTTTGCCGGGCGCGTGGAAAACGCCGAATGATATACTATATAAAATATAGCACAGGAGGCACGAAATGAAAATCGGAGATATTATGAGTGAACGCGTGGTG
>JAZUEL010000032.1:0-3015 GCA_045640125.1 Oscillospiraceae bacterium | reverse complement strand
GGAAACGCAGAAATGCGATCTCGGTCATGTCCACCGTCTCGAACGCTTCGGCGAGGGACGCTATATGGAGCTGGACTGGTCGAGCCGCCGCAGCCTCGAGCTGACCGAAAACCTCCGCACGGGCGAGAAAAAAGGCAGCCTCCTCTGGGTGCTCGACCGTACCAAGACCCCTATGGGCAGCCGCCTTCTGCGAAGCTGGGTGGAAAGGCCGCTTCTCAGCCCCGTTTCCATCAAGCGCCGTCTTTCCGCCGTGGACGAGCTGTTCTCGGACGGCATCGTCCGTTCGGAGCTGATCCTCTCACTGCATGAGATCGGTGACATCCAGCGCCTGATGGGGCGCTGCGTGTACGGCACCGCCAACGGGCGCGACGTTCTTGCGCTGTGCAACTATTTCGCGCAGCTTCCGCGGCTGACGGAGCTGCTCTCCGGCGCAAATGCCGCCATGCTGCGCGACATCGCCGCCATGGATACCTTGACCGATCTGACCGAGGCCATCGCCGCCGCGATCGACGACGATCCTCCTTTTTCCGTGCGCGAGGGCGGGATCCTGCGCCCGGGCTACAACGAGGAGCTCGACCATCTGCGCGCCGTGCGCGACCATGGCGCAGAGATGGTGGCGGGGCTCGAGCAGCGCGAAAAAGAGCGCACCGGCGCGAAAAAACTCAAAGTGGGCTACAACCGCGTGTTCGGCTATTACATCGAGCTGCCGCGATCCGCAGGCGTTACGGAGCCGCCCGAGGACTACATCCGCAAGCAGACGACCGCCAACGCCGAGCGCTATTTCACGCCCGAATTGAAGGAGCTCGAAAACACGCTGCTCACCGCGCGCGATCGCATCAACGACCTGGAATATCAGCTCTTTTCGCAGCTCCGCGAGCTGCTTTCGCACGAGGTCACGCGCGTGCAGGCGAGTGCCGCGAGCGTGGCGGAGCTGGACGTTCTGTGCGCGCTGGCAGAGGTCGCCTTCCGGAACAACTACACCATGCCGGAGGTCGACGTGTCCCGCACCATCGCCATCACGGACGGCCGCCACCCCGTCGTGGAGCAGGCGCAGAGGGACGCTCTCTTCGTCCCCAACGACACGCTTCTGAACGACAGCGCCGACCGCGTCGCCATCATCACCGGCCCCAACATGGCGGGCAAATCCACCTATATGCGCCAGACGGCGCTGATCGTCCTCATGGCGCAGATCGGCTCTTTCGTCCCCGCCCGCAGCGCCACCATCGGCGTGGTGGATCGCGTGTTCACCCGCATCGGCGCATCCGACGACCTCGCCAGCGGCCAGTCCACCTTTATGGTGGAAATGGCGGAAATGGCGAATATTTTGCATAATGCAACATCCGCAAGCCTGCTCATCCTCGACGAGATCGGGCGCGGCACCTCCACCTTTGACGGCATGGCGATCGCCCGCGCGATGCTCGAGTTCTGTGCGAGCAAAAAGACGCTCGGCGCGCGTACCATGTTCGCCACGCATTATCACGAGCTGTCCGTGTTGGAGGGACAGATTTCCGGCGTGCGGAACTACAATATCACGGCGAAGAAGCAAAACGGCAATCTGGTGTTTCTTCGCAAAATTGTCTCCGGCAGCGCGGACGACAGCTACGGCATCGAGGTCGCCAAGCTCGCGGGCGTTCCGGATTCCGTCATCCGCAAGTCAAAAGAGTACCTCAAAGAGCTGGAAAGCCAGAAACAGGACACTCCGCGCTTCGGGGCAAAAGCTGCTGTGGACGATGACCAGATCAGCTTCCTCGACCTCGCAGGCTCGGAGCTTGCGGAGGAGCTGCGGGCGATCTCCATCGAAACGCTCACGCCGCTCGAGGCGCTGAACACACTCTATAAACTCAAACAAAAATACGCGAATTGACAGGAGCCTCCCTATGCAGAAAGACCCCGTTGTTGTTCTGACGCTGTTCGTCTCGGCATTATTCGGCCTTATTGCCTATTTCATTCTGCACACGATGGGCGGCAGCAACGCCTTTCTCTTGGCGGTGCTCGGTGCCCTGATCTTTGCGCTTCTGCTCCTTCCCGTGCTCCGCCTTCTGCTTGCCCGAGAGGACAGAAAATACAAACAACTGGAGGCATTGCTTCCGGAGCCCGCGTTTTTTACCGCAAACGGCAACTTCACCATGGGCGGCAAGCCCCGCAACGGAAACTTCTATTTCTGTCCCTCCGGCATCGTATGCATCACGCTGGATGCAAAGCCTTATTACTATTGTCAGTTCCTGTGGAACTCAATCGTCGATTGTTCTTCTGATCCGGCCCACCTCCTCCTGAAGCTCGACGACGGCTCCATCATTCCCTTCACGATCCCCAATGCCCCAGAGGCGGAGGCGCAGATCCGCCGTCAAAAGCTGCGTCTCCTCGAGGGACACTAAACCGCACTATTTTCGCCGAATAAAAACAAGAACAGCTTATTGCTCATTACAATTCATTTTGCCCGAGCCAATCAAATCCGTGTTTCAAAACCTGTAACGAAAAACAAAAAGAGACAGTCAATTGACTGTCTCTTTTCTGATGTTGGCATCGACCTATTTTTCCGGTCCGTCTCCAGACAAGTATCGTCGGCACACTCGGGCTTAACTGCCGTGTTCGGAATGGGAACGGGTGGACCCCCGGTGTTATAGACACCAACTTTTCCAGGGTTTGTACACCCTGAAAACTGAACAATGGATGTGAGAAGCGAGGCTATGAGTCTGCTTAATAGGTCAAGCCCTCGGGTTATTAGTACCGGTCAGCTAAATACATTACTGCACTTACACCTCCGGCCTATCAACGATGTAGTCTTCATCGACCCTTACTCCATAAAGGATGGGAGATCTTATCTCAGGGAGAGTTTCACGCTTAGATGCTTTCAGCGTTTATCTCGTCCAGACATAGCTACCCAGCTGTGCCGTTGGCACGACAACTGGTGCACCAGAGGTCTGTCCATCCCGGTCCTCTCGTACTAAGGACAGCTCCCTTCAAATCTCCTGCGCCCGCAACAGATAGGGACCGAACTGTCTCACGACGTTCTGA
>JAZUEL010000031.1:0-62120 GCA_045640125.1 Oscillospiraceae bacterium | reverse complement strand
TCACAGAACGACATGGCTACGATCCGACTTAACCCATCTTTGACTTCATCGGAAGCGGCTATCTGTTTGGCTTCCTCCCCATCAGCGTTGTCATCGCCATCGTCGTTATCATCATCTTCGCCTACATTCTGAAACGCACTGTATTCGGCCAACGGCTTTACGCCATCGGCGCCAATCCCAAAGCAGCGCGTTTTTCCGGCATTCGTTCCCGCCTGAACGTCTTTTTCTCTTACAGTCTCTGCGGCGTATGCACCGCGCTTGCTGCCATCATATACATCGCACGCAGCGTCTCCGCCAACCCGCAGATCGCCATGGGCAAGGAGATGGACATCATCCTCGCTGTAGTTCTGGGCGGAACAAGTGTCCTCGGCGGCAAAGGCTCCATAGTCGGCACGGTGGTCGGTTTTCTGTTCATCGGCTTCATGTCCTCCGGCTTCACTTTCCTCGGCATGAACCAATATACGCAATGGATCATCATGGGCGTCATCCTTGTCTTTGCACTGGCGCTTGACGTAGCGAACGAAAAGGGGGTTAAGCTGTGGAAAAGAAAAACAAACTCCTGAATCTGTTTAAGGATTATAACGCCGTTGCCATCCTCCTTATTCTTTTCCTTGCCGCCACCTTCTTTGTGGACGGTATGAAAGGAAGCTTCGACCGCGTCATTCAGGAGGCCAGTATATACGGCTTTGTGGCGATCGGTCTCGGACTGGTCATGGTCACGGGAAACATCGACCTCTCCGTCGGATTCCAGGCCGCCGCCGCCGGTGTCATCTCGGTCATCATGGTCAACGCGACAAACTGCAGCATTATAGTCGTGGTACTGGTCGCTGTCTGTGTCGGCGCTCTCATGGGATTTGTCAACGGCTTCACGGTGGTTAAGCTTGGCATCAGTCCCTTGATCGCGACCATCGCAACCAACTACATTTACAAAGGCTTCGTGTATTACTTCACCAAAGAAGGTGCTTATCGGCCCGAGGGCGATCTGCGCGCAGCCTACCAGAATGCGCTTGCCAAAAACTATCTTTTTGATGCCAAATCCAAAGCGCTTTGCGTGACTGTTCTGATCATGCTTGTGGTGTTCATCCTTCTTTATTTTGTCATGCGCAAGACTCGCTTCGGTGTCAGCCTTTATATTTCCGGCGACAACGCCGAAGCAGGTCATTTCGCCGGCATCAACATCAATCGCGTGAACTGGATCGCCTATGTGCTTTGCGGCATCTGCTGTGCCATGGCAGGCGTTTTCATGGCATCCAATTCCGGCAGCGCCATCTATACACAAGGTGAAGGCCGTGACGTTTTCGCCATTTCCGCCTGCATCATCGGCGGAATCAAAATGGCCGGCGGCAAAGGTACCATGGTCAACATCCTCCTCGGTATCCTGATCATGCGTCTGATTTCCACCGCGATGGACATGATGCTGATTCCCGCCGCTTGGGTCGACTTTGTCTCCGGCGCACTTCTCATCGTTATTCTTATCATTGACCGCGTGACAGCATCGAAAAAGGTAGATTGATAACCGGATTCCGGAATCAATAAATTTACATTTGAAAGGACCAAAAAAATGAAAAAACTGATCGCACTTCTCCTTGCACTGGTCATGGTTTTTGCTCTTTGCGCCTGCGGTGCATCCGCTCCTGCCGCGGAAGGCGAAAAGCTGACCATCGCATTCTCCACCATCGCTTATTCCATCGCTGTTCTTCCCCAGTATCTGATTGACCAGCTTGATGCTCTTTGCGGTGCCGAGGGTTGGGAATTCGTGATGCTGGCTGCCGAAGGCGATGCCGAGCTGCAGGGTCAGCAAGTTTCCACGCTGATCAGCAAGCAGCCCGATTACCTCGTGCTCTTCCCCGCCGACCCCATGCTCGCCATTGACTGGTGCGCCGAGGCCGAAGCCGCCGGTATCCCCACCATCGCTGTCCACGTTGACGTTGACGAGAGCTGCCACGGCACCACCTGCGACGCTTACTGTGGCATCGATAACGAAGCTGTTGCTACCGCTATCCATGACTACATGGTTGAAAAGAATCCCGACGGTGCCAACATTGTTGAAATCGGCGGCGTTCCCGTGCAGGCCGACTACATCGTCCGCACCGGCACTTTTAACGGTCTTCTTTCCGGCAACTATAAGCAGCTTGGCGAGATCGGCTGGGCCTATTCCTCCCGCGCCGACGCTCAGGGCTTCATGGAGAACTTCATCGGCTCCTACGGTGCTGACATTGATGTTCTTGTCGGCTTTGACGATGACCTCACCCTCGGCGGTGTCAACGCTCTGCAGGAGCGCGGCATGACCGACGTTCAGGTCTACTCCATCACCGGCCAGAAAGAAGCCATGCAAGCCATTAAGGACGGCAAGATGACCATGACCGTCTTTACCTCCATGGCTAAGGAAGCCGAGAAGGTCGTTGAGACCATCAAAGCGCTGGAAGCCGGCGAAACCGTCGATTACTTTCAGTACATCGAAACTCCCGTCGTTGACGCTTCCAACGTCGATCAGTACGCGGATCAGGCGGAGTTCTAATGAATCAAAAAGAAGTCCTGCTTCGGCAGGACTTCTTTTTTTGAACACAAACAAAAGAGCCACGACTATGTCGTGGCTCTTGGTGGACGATACAAGACTCGAACTTGTGACCTCCCGCACGTCAAGCGGATGCGCTACCAGCTGCGCCAATCGTCCTTAAATTCAGCTTTGTTATAATACCTCATTCATACTGAAATGTCAATATGCTTTTTTATATTTTTTCTTAAAAAAAGAAGTCCTGCCGAAGCAGGACTTCTTTTTTAACCGCGGGCGTAGACGAGACAGGTATCCCTCACGCCGCCAACTTCGGCATAGATCTCGCATTGACCGGAGCCCACGATCGTCACCAGACCTGTTTGGTCGACTGTCGCAACACTTTCATTCGAGCTCGACCACGATACGGTCAGTTCGTTGTTGATCGGATAAAACGCACAGTCAAGCTGCACGGTTTCTCCGAGGCTCGCCGTAAACTCGGGCTCATCGTAAGTGTTGTAGGTAATGGCGACACTGTTGACAAGGGGCGCATCTGTCGGAATCGGAGTCGGCTCGGGTGTCTGCGTCGGAATTGCGGTAGCCGCCGCGTCAGGAACATCCCCATCTGTGGAAACAGTTTCACCCGCTTTGTCTTCCCTTTTTTGCCCGATCGAATCGGACGAGCCGGATATATCTTTGTTAATTCCTGTTGACACCATCACAATGACCGCTGCCAGAACGGCGACTACCAGAAGGGTGCCAAAAAGCATCTGCCAGTTCAGATTTTCACTGCTGCGAACACTTGCCTGTGTGCCGCGCACGGCGCTGTCCGCCTCGGGAATCGTCCGGTTGAGTTCTCTCGGTTTCTTTTCGCCGCAGTAGGGGCAGCTCTGGCGGGTTGACGAATATTGTCGGTGACAGCGGGTGCAGGTAGTTTTCGGAATAAAGCTCATCTATTTTCACCTTTTCAGCATTCATTCTTTTATACCTCTAAATAATACTACCCTTTCCGCTTCTCTGTCAACAACAAGTCCCTTTTGAATCAAATCGTCAAGGTTCCGTTTTCATCCTCCAACAAAAGCATAATACGCTCCTGTGCTCCTGTTTCAGCATTAATATAAATCAGACATCGCCGCTCATTTTCGGTACTGCAAAGAAATTCGTAGCAGAGCGTTTCCTCTCCTCCATCCCGCGGAATCAAGGTCAATGCCGATTTTTCCGATTGCAGAGTTTTCGGTAGCTTTTCAGCCGCTTCTTCCACGCTGATTCGACTTTCCGGCCATTGACGCTCTGTATGCGCGCTGATATATCCCGATGCGTCATAGCTTTGCAGCATTCCGCTGTCCAGCGCGATCCCGACCTTGATCAAATCCGGATAACAAAGAACGCCGTCCTGCTCATATTCAAAATTGACCGTCATAACACCGTTCTGAATCATATAATAACTCTGTTTCATATTCTTCAGACCCATGCGATTCAAAAGCTCGGATGCCATTCCCAAAGCTTCCTTCGCCCCATAGCTTCCGCTTCCGACAAGTCTGGAGGAAAGCAGTGAATAGACCACGCCGCCCTGCTTCGTGACCCGAACACGATATTCTCCGCCGGAGAGCTGCGCACGGCACTGCCAGCATGGAACATCCCCTTTGCATTCTCCAACACATTCAACGACCTTCTCATCCACACTCAGCATTCTTGCCGTCACAGCACAAGCCTGCTGTTCATCGATTTCCGAAAGTCCCTCCAATAACCGAGGCTTATCACGCCGTATCCCATCCGAAAACGGCCCGTCATAGATCAAACTCGGAAGCTCCGGAAATTCCTGTTCGATCGAGGAAATTGAATCCGACAAAAGCGGAAGATCATTTTTCGACAAACCTTGAATCCTGTTGACATCATCCATAGTCAAGGTGCCATTGGAAAGCTGAGTTTGCAGATCCTGTAGATTCCCATATAGAACAGATGCCGTATTGGAGAGAGAGGCCAGGTTGTTCCATTCGTCTCGCGAAAAACCATCCTCCCTGTTGATACTGCGCGACAGAACGCAGGCATAGTCGCCGACACGGGATAAAAAATCTGCCGCCTGTTCTATTTGATAAGAAGCATACGGAAGCGATGCCATCGCCATCTGCGCCTTTGTCGAACAGCCGTATATCTGCGTACACAAAGCCGATTGTAGGCTCGGATCGCTGATATAAATGCTTTTCTCCAGATTATTGCTGAGCTCTGCCATATCGGTGCAAAGCTCCGAAAACGCACGTTCCGAGTCCACGCGCATGGCATATTCCAATTTCTTGAGCTTTGTTGTATTGATAAAAGCCACAACACCAAATGCGAGTGACACAGCCGCTAAAAAGCTGATGACCAAAACCGCATTTCTTTTTTTCATAAAAAAACACCTCTTCCGAACTATTGTGTCCGAAAAAGGTGTTTGAGGTACAGGAAAAATCAGGTCAGACGTTCCAGCGCAATTTTCAAACGACGAAGTGTTTCGTCTTTTCCGAGAATACGGCAGACTTCAACCGCACCGCCGGGTGTGACCGCCGTGCCGGTCGCGGCGATTCTCACCGGCCACATCAGCTTGGCATTCTTGACTTCCAATTTCTCCGCCAAAGAAACAAGACAGTCGTGGATGTGTTCATCATCCCACGACGCGATCGCTTCCAGTTCGGGAATCGCCTTTTGCAGCATTTCCATCGAGCTTTCACAGTCGGACTTGGACTTTTTGTGGACAAAAAGCTCCAAATCATAATCCGGCAGAGAATCAAAGAATCCGAGCTTCCCGGGAATATCCGTCAGCACCTCTGTGCGCTGCTGCAAAAGGGCGGCAATGCCGGCGGCATCAATGGTCTCATTTTTCACCGTCTGACGAATATAAGGCTCAGCCAGCTTCGCAAATACGTCGGGCGAAAGTGCGCGAATGTATTCGCTGTTGAAATGAGTGAGCTTCTCAATGTCAAAAATGGCAGGAGATTTTGAAATACCCGTCATTTCAAAGGCCTCCGCCAACTCACGGATGGAGAATATCTCCCTTTCTCCGCGGGGTGACCAGCCGAGAAGCGCAACATAGTTGACCACGGCTTCGGTCAGATAGCCTTTTTCGATAAGGTCTTCATAGGAGGGATCGCCGTGCCGCTTGGACATTTTATTATGAGCATCACGCATAACGGGCGAACAATGGACATACTTGGGGATCGGCCAGCCGAAGCCTTCATAGAGGAGATTGTATTTGGGGGCACTGGAGAGATACTCCGACCCGCGAACAACGTGCGTAATGCCCATGAGATGGTCGTCAATAACATTGGCGAAGTTATAGGTAGGCAGACCGTCCCGTTTGATCAAGACTTGATCGTCGAGATCGGCATTGGGCGCGGTAATATCGCCAAAAATCTCATCGTGGAAGGTCGTAGTCCCCTCATGAGGAATCTTTTGCCGGATCACATAAGGCATACCGGCATCCAGCCGTTTTTGAACTTCTGCGGCATCCAGCTCGCGGCAAGGATCATCGGCACGCTCGAAATTGCCGGAATCCTCCTCGGATTCGGTTTTCTCACAGAAGCAATAATAGGCGTGTCCGCGCTGAACAAGAAGCTCAGCATACGGGAGATAGAGATCGCGGCGTTCCGTCTGTACATAGGGTGCCACAGGTCCGCCCTTATCCGGGCCTTCATCCCAATCCAGCCCGCAATCAACCAGAGTCTTATAAATCACATCCACAGCGCCCTCGACCAAACGATTCTGGTCGGTATCCTCTATGCGAAGGATAAACTTGCCGCCGGCGTGACGAGCGATGCACCAGGTATAAAGAGCCGTGCGAAGGTTGCCCACGTGCATATAACCCGTGGGACTGGGGGCAAAGCGGGTACGCACCTCACCGGTGGGAATACGCTGTTCCAATTCATCGAAAAAAGCTTTATCTTTCATGGTTATCCTCCCATTTTCTTGCACACTTTATACTATTTCTTTCCGTCAGACTTGTCAAGGGATTTATAAATGTGATATGATAGTAAAAATAAAACAACAAAAAAGTGAGTGCAAAAAACATGGAAGAATCTAAAAAAGTAATGCTTTCCGGCATTAAACCCACCGGCGATCTTACCCTCGGCAGCTACCTAGGTGCCATCAAAAACTGGGCAGAAAGAGCCGAGCAGTTTGACTGCTATTATTTCATGGCCGATCTTCATGCTCTGACCACGCGGAACAATCCCGCGGATCTGCGCCGCCGCACATTGGAACAGCTCGCGCAGTATGTCGCCTGCGGTCTTGACCCAAAGAAAAACACGCTGTTTATCCAGTCACACGTGCACGAGCACGCAGAGCTTGGCTGGATCCTCAACTGCTATGCCATGTTCGGTGAATTGAGCCGTATGACACAATTTAAGGACAAAAGCTCCAAAAACGCAGACAATATCAACGGTGGTCTCTTTACCTACCCCAGCCTTATGGCTGCCGATATTCTTCTTTATCAGCCGGACTTTGTTCCTGTCGGAGAAGATCAGAAGCAACACGTTGAGCTCACGCGGGATATTGCACATCGCTTCAATAATCTTTACAGCGAAACCTTCAAAATCCCCGAGCCCTATGTACCCAAAATTGGTGCGCGCGTTATGGATTTGCTCGACCCCACCAGCAAAATGTCCAAGTCCGACGAGATCGGAAACGGTCGTGTCTGTCTGATGGACAAGCCCGAGGATATTATGCGCAAATTCAAGCGCGCCGTCACAGATAGCGACACAGACGAGCATTGCGTCCATTATGACCAGCAGAACAAGCCCGGTGTTGCCAATCTGATGCAGATCTATTCTGCCGTTACCGGTCGAAGCTTTGCGGACATCGAGGCGGAGTTCACGGGTCGCGGCTACGGCGATTTCAAGGTCACAGTCGGTGAAGCCGTTGTAGAAACACTTCGACCGATCCGCGAAGAAGCAACCAGAATCATGGCAGATAAGGCTTATCTGGAAAATCTTTGCAAGGATGGTGCAGAACGCGCTTCATACATCGCCCGAAAGACGCTTCGTAAGGTTTATAAAAAAGTCGGTCTTGTGGCGAAATGATTCAGCTGAACAGCAGCGCTCCCATCATGATCAGCAAATCCTTGTCCCCGCTTTCCCGGTACATCAGATAAAGAATCAGCAACAGCAGGAGGTCATCGCTCTCAAGGTCGATGGCCTCCAGTTTTTTGAAAATCGGAGAAAAAACGCTCTCCGAATTGGTATCATAAAAGGGTCGATTCACCTTTCCTCGCGGTTGATCATTCCGCGGATGATATAAGCCGCTATATGCCATCCAGCACCGCCCCATATTCGCCCAAAGCCTTTCCCGCAACATGAAGCACGCGGGTGATCCGAATCGCCCGTTCCACCTTGTTTTGTCGTTCCGGACGCATATACGGCTTCATGGCGAGTAGCAACGCCTCTGACGAGGAATTGTTTTCCTGCTTCATCGCATTAACTACATTCGATAGAATCCCCGTACTCTGAGAAGAAGAATCGGATGAAGCAGAATTCCCCTCTCCCATCAAACTTTGTGCCAGAGAGGATATTTGTTTCATTTGTTCGGGATCGGATAAAATGGAATTGATCTGATCTTGAAACGACGCATCCATCAAGGCTTCACCGCCTTTCTGACTTCATCCGCCAGTGCTTGCCCCTGCGGGGTGGAAAGTATATTTTTTAAGGCATTGGCAAGCGACGCTCCGTCTCCCCCTTTTGCTGCTTTGACGAGCTCGTCTTCATTCAGCATACCGGCCACTTTCCTTCCGTTTTCACTGTCCGCCAGTTTTTTCAACGCCTCAGCATTTCGACCGGACAAAATGGCCTGACTGTATTTTTCAAAATCCATATAAAAAGCCCCCTTTATCCTGCATCATACTATGCCAAGCGAATAAAGGGGGTGACTGTTTTAATTGTTCAGGTAATCATAAAGCCGCATAAACATGGTAGCCACTTCCGCACGAGTTGCGGATTTCGTTGGTCCGAAGCTTCCATCGGTATAGCCGTTAACAATGCCAATGTTCGACATAGCATGTACTGCAGTCTTCGCGTAACTGCCTATGCTGCTGTCGTCCGAAAAAGTCTTGGAGCCGGACGAAATGTTCATTCCGAGATAC
Source organism: Oscillospiraceae bacterium (assembly GCA_045640125.1). Classification (GTDB taxonomy): domain Bacteria; phylum Bacillota; class Clostridia; order Oscillospirales; family Oscillospiraceae; genus CAJOIG01. Next base: position 53,523 of record JAZUEL010000031.1, on the reverse strand, counting down.
TTGGTAAGATAGTTGTACATGATCACGCAAATATCTTGTCGGGAAATGGCTGCATTCGGAGAGAACTTCGTAGACGATGTTCCGTTAACAAGTCCTTTCATATAGGCCCATTGGACGTAGCCGTTGTAATACTGTCCGGTGATATCCGTAAAGCCACCGCTGTAAGCAAGTATCAAATCTTTGCCGTTATAGGATTTCTTGACATAGCCTGTAGTGCCGTCGTAATTTATCTTATACCATGTATCGCCTGCGGAATCCTTGGCCGAGCCATAAACCGTGACAAATTTTCCTACACTCGGAATAGAGCCGACAACTGATGCAGAAGTGCTGGCCGCAGAACGAATGTTGATGGCGCTGCCGTTGCTGTAGCCAATCTGATAGCCGGTAAAGCCTTCCAGAGTGTTTTTCTGTCCGGCAAAACGACCCAGAACCGTCACAAACATACCGCGATTCATTTTGGCATTCGGGCTGAAAGACGTACTGGTCGTTCCGTTAAATAAGCCTTTTGTATAAGCAAAAGCGACCGCATCTGCATACCAGGAGATTTCTTTCACATCCTTGAAAGGAAGGTTGATCGAAAATTTTGCCTGGATTGTATGATCTTCCTTAACATTCTTGAACTTATAGCTGCTCTGAGCACCGATGCTGCTTCCGTCGACGATCACATCGCTGATTTTATAACCGGAGTCGGCACTGAATGTGAAGCTCGGTGCGCTACCATCTAAAACCTTTACATTGCCGCTCGGCGAAATTTTTCCGCCCGTAGAGGAGGCAGCCTGAATGGTATGGAACGTCCCGATCGTCATGTTATAGGTAACCGAGTTTTTCAGCGTGCTGTCTCCGATGGAGAACGCCTTGATCGTCATTGGCCCCGTGATCTTAATGCCGGCGCTGGTCATCAGCTTGCTGCTAAAGGTCGGCTCCGTTCCATCTGTCGTATAATAAATCTTTGAGCCGTCGTCAGTTTGAAGGGTCACAAAGCTATCGGCCGCAACGATCGTCCTATTTTGATCATCCATCGCGCCGGACACGAGCCTCAGCTCCGGAGTGGCAGCTTTCTCGACAGAAACATTATAAACAAGTTCAAATGCGCCGGTGGCATCGCTGTCGGAATAATCGGCGATAGCACGGATCATCGTGCTTTTCGTCAGAGAAATCGGCTCCGAATAGACAGGACTTTTCAGCGTTGCTGCAGATCCATCCGTCGTATAATGAATGGGATAACCGTTTTTATGAGACAGCGTCACAAGAATCTTTGAGCCGTCATCACTGGTCTTGGAACTGAGCGACGGAACGGTGAGCCACCCATCTTCCGCCAGAGGGATCGTGCTGTCCGGTGAGTAGGACACGCTTTTCACAACATTGCGCCGGTAAATCACATACCCGTTATTCAGATAGTTGGATTGCAGCTTGCTTAAATCGCTTACATAGTAAATATGTGGATTAGTCTTGTTCGGAAGCTTGACACCATAGTTCGTGACCTTCATGATCAAAGGTGTTTGCTCCGTAATCTCAACAGAAATGATATTGCCTGAAGAATCGTATCCGATATCGGTTACCAGCACAACGTGAGCAGTCGTGCAATTCAGACAGTCACCGAGCTGAATTTGGTTAATGTTCGTTCCGATCTTATTACTGAAATACACCAGACTGGAGCAGGTCTGACGATTATCAAGATCCCATGCCCATGATACAAATGCCGAACAGTCACTGCCGTAATAAGGTCCCTGTTGCTCCGAATAGGAGTACTTGGAATAAAATACATTATTCGGATCGTTGACGTTTTTTATAAAACTGGAAATGGAGAGATTCCAACCGACGTAGCCGCCGTTCTGATAAGGCTGTGCATACGGGATGCCCTGATATACTTCATTTGCCTTAAAATAGTTTGTGGTAACACCATTCTCCGAGGTCACCGTACGATCCGTTCTGTATGTACCGCCGCCCCAGGCAAGCCTTTTAGCCAGCGGTCGCCAAAGGACCTCCGCTTGCTGGCGCGCCCGTCGAGTAATGTTGTAGAGATTTGTATTTCCGTTTGCAAGAGCCTGCTGCTGTGCCGTCGTATAGACGCTCGCGCCGTCTAAAGAGACTGAATTGGAAGCGGAATTGAGCGATACACTGAACAAGCCCTGCAGCAGATTATCGGATTCCTGTTCCTCCTGTACACCAAGCTGAGAGTTCTCAATATAAAGGTCTGTCTCATAAAACGCCGCTTCAAGCTCAAGCTGCTCCTCCAGCGGGAGATCCACGATCTCGATTTCATCCTGATGCAGCGTGTAATCATAGAGTGTATAATCTCCGCCGAACAGAGCGGACAAGCGGCACTGCCAGGTCCCAAGACGGGAGACAACCAGATAATCGCCATCAACATAGCAGTTTTCAACATTCTCCAACGCCGCTGAATTATCGACCCAAAGTGTGCGTTCAAAAACGTCACCCGTCAAATACAGAATGCCGTATCCGGTGGGGATAAAAGCGACGACCCGTTCGGGCGAGCTTAGTATTTCCGCCTGTTCCGCCCCCATTGTCCAACGATACACGCATCCGTCGTTCAGATAATAAAACACGGAGCCGCAGACATAGAGCTGATCAATATTCGTGCAGCTGTATATAAGCTCTGTTTCAAAACTCGAAACAGAAACACGCTTGATCCCGACTCCTTCGCAGGTATAATAAAGCATATCCCCGCAAAGGTTCAGATTTCGGGCTGCATCGTATGCAACGACCCATTTTTCGTCGCCGCATTCACAGTAGATGGCATCGCTCGCAGAATAGAAGCAATCGCCGCTTTCCAGCATAGTCCCGCCATAAAGGATATTCAGCGAGGTGTTGCCGGGCTCCTGCCATTCCAAATCGACTTCTTCCGCTTCCGGCTCCTCCGATGCGGTCACGGTTTCGGCCTCATCCGGCTCCACTTCTTCTGTCTCCTCGGTCAGGACCGCTTCCGATTCAAGCAGAGCGTCAGAATCATTCTCCTCCGACAAAGCCTGCTCGATCTGAATGTCCTCATCCTCCAGTTCGTCCGCATATACAGCAGGCGATGCACAGCTGAAGAACAGGATAACAGCAAGAATCAAAATAAGATTTTTACGGAATTTTCTCATATCGCTCTCCGTTCTTATTAGGAAAATTGATATAGGATTCTATTTTTTCACTATGATTGTAACATATTTTATATTAAATATCAATACTTTTGTTTCTCAAATGTAACTTTTGTTTATTTTAGATCGTAAAAATAGCCGCAGAAATCTGCGGCTATTACTCTGTTTTTCGATTAGATAATGCGAACGAGCTTTACGTCTTCCATTTCTCGGATAGTCCGGCTAATACGTTCGTCCGGCTTTTCCGCAAGATCGATCATTGTGTAGGCAATGTCACCACGGGCTTTGTTGATCATGTGCTCGACATTGATATTCGCATCACCGATCAGATCCAGGAAGGAATTCAGCATACGGGGGACATTCTTGTGAATGACGCACAAGCGACAAACTCCCTCACGTTCCAGGCGCACATTGGGCAGATTGACTGAGTTTTTCGTATTGCCGTTGAGCAGATAATCCGCCAGTTCCTGCGCTGCCATGACCGCACATTTTTCTTCGCTTTCGGGTGTTGATGCACCGAGATGCGGCGTGGCAATCACGCCCTTCACGCCGGCGACTTTGTTATTCGGGAAGTCCGTAACATAGCAAGCCACTTTACCCACGCTCAAGGCCGCGAGCATAGCATCATCGTCCACAAGTTCTCCGCGGGCCAGATTGATCATGCGAACACCGGGCTTCATCTTGGCGATCTCCTGTGCCCCGATCATGTGGTGTGTATCCGGCGTATAGTGTACCTGTACGAGAATATAATCACTGACGCGGAAAATGGTGTCGAGGTCGGGCGCGTGCTTCACTTCACGGTTCAAGCGCCATGCTGCATCCACGGAAAGATAGGGATCGTAGCCATACACCGTCATGCCGAGTTCTTCCGCCGCATTGGCAATACGCGAGCCGATGGCACCCAGGCCGATAATGCCGAGCGTTTTGCCCATCAGTTCGGGACCGACATACGCCGCTTTCCCCTTTTCAACCTCTGCCGCAACATCGGGATGTCCGGAAATGGCGTTGACCCACTCGATACCGCCGACAATATTGCGCGAAGACACAAGCATTGCACAAATGGCAAGTTCTTTGACCGCTTCCGCATTCGCCCCTGCCGTATTGAACACAGCAATACCGGACTCCGTGCAGCGGTCAATGGGGACGTTATCCGTGCCGACACCGGCACGGGCAATGGCAAGCAGTCTGTCGCCAAAAACAGCATCGTGGAGCTTGGCGGAACGGATCAGAAGTCCGTCCGGATTCTCCGCCTCCACATTCAGGATCAGACCGTTTGCAGCCAGTTCATCCAGCCCCTGCTGCGCAATATTGTTCATCGTTTTTATTTCAAACATGATGCTTCACCAGAAAATCCTTCATAACATCGACGAGCGCTTTCACGCCCTCAATCGGCTGTGCATTGTACAGCGACGCACGCATACCGCCTGCCACGCGGTGACCTTTCAGATTCATCAGGCCCTTCGCCTGCGCTTCTTTGGCAAACAGAGCGTCCAGCTCCGCGTCGCCCGTGCGGAAAGTGACATTCATATCACTGCGAGAGTCCATGCGCGCACAGCCCTTATAGAGTTTGGAGTTGTCAATAATATCATAGACCATCTGAGCTTTTTCATGCTTGATGGCTTCCATGCCGACAACGCCGCCCTGCTCCTGCAGCCAGTCCAGCGTAAGACCGAGCATATAGATACACCAGCAAGGAGGTGTATTGTACATACTGTCCTTGTTAATCATAGTCTGATAACTCATCATCAGAGGCGTAAACGGCAATTCATGTCCGGCCAGAGCTTTATCGATGATCACAACAGTCACACCGGCGGGTGCCATATTTTTCTGCGCGCCGGCATAGGCAATGCCGTATTTGGAAATATCCACAGGGTGAGAAAGGATCTCAGAACTCATGTCGCAGACGAGCGGCGCTTTTGTTTCGGGAATATAGTTCCACGCCGTGCCGTAGATCGTATTATTGGCGCAGTAATAGAAATAGCGCGCATCTTCGGTAAGTACGAGCTCATTCTGCTGAGGAATATAAGAAAAGCCGTCCGCTTCAGAGCTTGCTGCCACGTGGACCGTGCCGTATTTTTTGGCTTCTTTCATGGCAATGTTGGCAAAATTGCCGGTGACGGCGTAATCCGCCGTACCGTTCTCCCCCATCAAATTCAAGGGGATCATGGAGAACTGAAGACTGGCACCGCCCTGCAGGAAAAGAATCTCATGGGTATCGGGCACATTCAGCGCCGCTTTCAGCTTTGCCTTTGTCGCGTCAAATATCTCCTGAAAGAAGGCGCTGCGATGGCTCATCTCCATCACAGACATGCCGCTTCCGTTATAGTTCATGATTTCGGCTCCGGCACGGCGCAGTGCTTCCGCAGGCAACACCGACGGCCCCGCCGAAAAATTAAATACTTCTTCTCGATTCATTCTGAACACCTCACTATAACAAATGCTATCAAAATTTTATTATACACCACTCAATGTGAAAAATCAAACGGAAATCCCGAGCAGTTTATCCCCCTCTACACCTACGATACGCACCGGATTTACGGAGCCGCGTGTTTGCGGTTCCTGCACACACACCAGGCAGTAATTATCGGCATGTCCTTCATTTGCAGTTTCAAAGAGCACGGACAAAGTGGAGCCGACGCAGCTTTCAAGATAAGCCGTTTGAAGTCGTCCCACCAATTCCATGGCTCGACGAACACGTTCGTCCTTAAGCGCATGGGACAACTGTCCTTCCATATCCGCTGCTTTCGTCCCAGGGCGAACGGAATACGGAAAACAGTGAACATACGAAAAGCCGCATTTTTCCACAAACGCAAGCGTTTCAGAAAAATCGCTTTCAGACTCCCCGGGAAATCCCGCGATCAGATCCGCCGTCAGGGAGCAATGCGGGAAATACATCCGCAGCAGTTGACAGGCCTCAAAAAAACGGGCGGTATCATATTTGCGGTGCATTCGTTTTAGTGTATCATCACAGCCCGACTGAAGCGACAAATGAAAATGACGACATACATTTCCCAATGCGGAAAGCTTTTGACAAAACGCCTCTGTAATGACCGTCGGCTCGATTGAACCGAAATGGATTCGCACATTCGGAACTGCCTTGGCAATAGCCTCCGTCACATCCGCCAAGGTCGGTTTTCCGGGCAGATCCTTTCCGTAGGACGCGATCTCAATGCCCGTCAGCACGATTTCGGCAAAGTCTTGCTCCTGCAGCTCTTTGGCCTGCTTCACCGCTTCTTCGATCGGGAGCGAACGGACGCGCCCCCGACTGTACGGAATAATGCAGTAGGTGCAGAAATTATCGCAGCCGTCCTGAATCTTCATCATGGCACGAGTGCGCCCCGCTACAGCTCCGGCGTGCAGTGGCTCGATCGTCAATCGCTTAAAGGGATCATCAATATGCTCCTGCGGAAGTCGGTCAATAATCGCCTGAACAAACGCCGTCCGGTCGGCACTTCCGAAAATAATATCAGCCCCGAGATCTTTCACATTCTCCGGCTCGATCTGTGAATAGCAGCCGCTCACCGCGACCAAGGCTCCGGGATTTTTCTGCATCAGATGGCGTATTGCCTGACGCGACTTGCGCCCGGATTCCGCCGTGACGGCGCAAGTGTTGACAATCACGACATCCGCATTTTCGTCCGTCGGCTCAAAGCCGTGCTCTGCCAGCATGGACTCGATCGCCTGCGTTTCGTATTGGTTGACTTTGCAGCCAAGTGTGGTAATTACATAATGAAACATTCTTGTCTTTTCTCACTTATTGTTTTATAATCGATCGGAATACGATAGGAAGCAGAGTTGATTAAATGAAAGCATATTTGGATAACGCCGCCACGACCATGGTCTGCCCCGAGGCAGCCGAGGCCGCTCTGCGTGTTATGACAGAGAATTTCGGAAATCCCAGTTCATCTCACGGCCCGGGACGCGAGGCGCGCGAGGAGCTCAAGAAATCCCGCGAGATTATCGCCTCCTGCATCGGTGCCAAGGCGGAAGAAATTTTCTTTACATCCGGCGGAACAGAATCGGACAACTGGGCATTGCGCTCCGGCGCGGGGCTGATGCGCCACAAAGGAAAGCACATCATATCCTCCGCTGTCGAGCACGATGCCATCCGAAACAGTCTGAACGAACTGGAGCGGCTCGGATACGAGGTCACGCGGCTCAAGCCGGACGAAAGCGGTGCCATTCCCGTGGAAAGATTACAAAGCGCATTACGGCCGGACACCATTCTCGTATCCTTGATGCTGGTCAACAACGAAACCGGTGCTGTCAATGATATTGCCGCCTTTTCCGCTGCCATCAAAGCCTCCGGCTGTCCCGCCCTTTTGCACACCGATGCCGTGCAGGGCTTCTTCAAAATCCCATTCACGGCAAAAACTCTTGGCGCAGACATGATATCTTTGTCAGCACATAAAATCAACGCCGCCAAGGGCTCCGGCGCACTCTATGTCCGCAGCGGTCTGCGCCTGCCGCCTTTTTTGCTCGGCGGCGGACAGGAAAACGGCTATCGCTCGGGAACAGAAAACATCCCCGGCATCGTTGCTTTCGCGGCTGCGGCTGCAGCTGCAAAAAAAGACACCGACGCATTCGAACGGATGAACGGACTGCGCAGCAGTGCCATAGAGAAGCTGAAAACCGCATTGCCGGAGTTGGTTATCATCGGCGGCGGCTCTCCGCATCTTCTGAATATCTCACTGCCGGGATACAAAAGCGAGGTTTTGATGAATCTGCTGGATTCCATGGGTGTCTGCGTATCCAAAGGCTCCGCCTGCAAGCGCGGCGCACGCAGTCACGTTCTTGAGGCAATGGGATTGCCTGCCAAAGTGATCGACGGTGCCATCCGTGTATCTTTCTGCCGGTTCACCACGCCGGATGAGGTCGATTATTTTTGCGACTGTCTGATCGAGGCTTCCACCACGCTGCTGAAAGCACTATAAAAATACAGCAAAATCATTTGTTTCGCAAGGAAAAAGTTCCGTGCATGAAGTCATGCACGGAACTTTTTTATGAATAATAATTACGCCTCAATGATGTATTTCGTCACAGCCTCGCCGTAGACATCAGGCGAATCGGACACTGTGACGGTAAAGGTGGTGTTTTCTTTCTTTCCGAAAACATCCATCCAGTCCAGCAGTTTGGCAAGATCTTCCGCAGGGCACTTTCCGACGATCTTAAACAGGTTATCAATGAACACATGGGTAATATCGTAGTTTCCGGCAGCCAATCCACTCAAAAAGCCACACAGCATTTCCGTTGACTGGACTGCATATTCCTCCGCATGGATCAAACGCGCACGATAGGGGATGTCGAAAGTAAGAGCTTTTTTCGGCTCAATGACAACAACGTCGCCGCTTTCTTCTTCCACCGCATTGCGAACAAGATCGACCAGAGTTTTTGTTTTTCCGGAACCACTGATTCCCATGATAAGCCTGACCAAGATTTCCACGCTCCTTTGTTTGTACTTCTTTACCCGGGGGCTTATTAATATTCTACCATCAATCGTCCATTCCTGCAATGGGTAAGTTCAGAAGTTTTACAAAATTAACTTTCCGGTTTTCCCAGCATCTTAAACATATTTTTCTTGTAAGCCTCCACGCCCGGCTGATCGAAAGGATTCACACCAAGCATATAACCGCTGATCGCGCAGGCGACCTCAAAGAAACAGACCAGATCCGCGAAGCCTTCTTCGTCGCGCAGAGGTACAGACACTCCGATATTGGGCACGCCGCCGGAAACATGGGCGCTTTTCACGGCATCCATAGCGACCTGCGCCACCTCAGAAAGCTCCCTGCCGGCGAGGTAGTTCAGTTTGTCCTGATCGCCCATGGAAAACGGGAGCGTAAAGTCGCGGCGGGAACGTTCAAAGCGAACGACAGTTTCAATAAGGGTGCGTGGTCCGTCCTGAACATACTGTCCCATCGAATGGAGGTCTGCATTGTACTCGACCGAAGCCGGATAAATCCCGACACCGTTTTTCCCTTCCGATTCACCGTAAAGCTGTTTCCACCACTCGGCAAAAAAGCGGAACGACGGCTCATAGCTGGCCAGGATCTCTATCGTCTTGCCTTTGGAATACAAGGCATTTCGGGCTGCCGCATATTGCCACGCGGGGTTATCCGTGCTGATTCGCTCCAGATCATACATGCTTTGTGCCGCAGCACTGAGCACACGGCGAACATCAATTCCCGCCGCCGCCATCGGAAGCAGTCCGACCGCCGAAAGGACACTGAAGCGTCCGCCAACATCGTCCGGAACAACAAAGCTCTCGTAGCCCTCCGCATTTGCGATGCTCTTTAACACGCCGCGACTGGCATCCGTGGTAGCATAGATGCGGCGTTTGGCAGATGCTCCGTATTTTTTCTCAAGGAGCTGACGGAAAATGCGGAATCCGAGCGCGCTTTCCAGGGTGGTTCCGGATTTAGAGATCACATTGACGGAAAAATCACGGTCACCGAGGTAGTCGAGCTTGTCGTTCAAGTCATCGGGAGACAGAGAGTTTCCCGCAAACAGAATCTCCACTCCGTTACGAGGTTTCAGCAATTCAATGCCGGCTCTGGCCCCCAGATAACTGCCGCCGATCCCAACGACCACAAGCACCTCACTGTTATCGCGAATACGCTCGGAGGCAGAAATGATCTGTTTTAGTTCCTCCGCCTGAACGCGGCGAGGCAGATTACGCCAGCCCGTAAACTCCGCACCGGCCCATGTGCCTTCCAAAAGGGCACGATGCGCCAGCCCTGCGGCTGCATAATCCGGTCCGCCAGCGTCCATAAATCCAAGTGCGCCGGACAAATCGACTTTTACCATAAAAAGCCTCCCGCTCTTGCTTTTTTTCATTTATTATACCGCAGTTTGAAACCATATTCAAGCGCATTTTTATTGCAAAAGTGGGGCGTAATTTTTCAAAAGCACTTCAATTTCGTCACAAAATGGGGCACTACGACCTTTTATGCTCCAAAAAGCGAGCGAAGAAAACGACCGTAGATTTCTGCAAAACCAAGCTTATCAACATCGTTATGCGCACAAAGCGGGATCTTCGCCAGGACCGTTCCCTCGCTTTGTACCGTCATGACCCCAAGCTGCTGTCCCGCTTTGACGGGCGCTTTCACTTCGTCCACCAGTTCGAAACTGAACTCAGGCTCTTTTACAGACGATTTTTCCATAAGGAGATATTCATTGCCGTCAAAATCCACCGAAACAGCATCTGCTTCTCCCAATGATACCCGTATGGGTGCCAGCGCTTCATCCGGTCGTAAATGAAGCAGCTTGTAGTTGGCAAAGGCATAGTTCAAAAGCGTTTTGGCATCCTCAAATCGCTCTGCACTGGACGGGCCATGCATGATCACAGCAATATATTCCACGCCGTCTTTCTCCGCCGACGCGGATAGACAGTACATAGCATTGGATGTAAAGCCCGTTTTCAGACCGGTCGTTCCCTCATAATACCGAACGAGCTTATTGGTATTGGACAAGCCGAAGCGTCCGTCGCGCACCTCATCCATCCAAATCGTTGTATAGCGGCAAATATCCCGATGCTTTAACAGCTCCCGACTCATCAGCGCTATGTCGTAGGCGCTTGTATAGTGTTCATCGCTTTCAAAAAGTCCGGTGCAGTTTGTAAAATGGGTATCCTCCATGCCGAGCTCCGCGGCTCGCTCGTTCATTCGCTTAACGAAGGCCTCTTCCGTTCCCGCGATATGCTCCGCGAGCGCCACGGCACAGTCATTGGCACTGACAACCGCCACGCATTTGAGCATCTCGTCCACGCTCATGCTCTCGCCTTCCTCCAGCCAGATCTGACTGCCGCCCATATTTGCCGCGTGCGCCGAGGCTCTCACACGTGTCTCATAGCTCAAATCTCCCGCCTCGATCGCCTCCATCACCAGAAGCATCGTCATAACCTTGGTCACGCTGGCAGGCGACCGGCGGGAATGCGCGTCTTTTTCATAGATCAGACCGCCTGTGGATGCTTCCACCAAAACCGCCGACGGCGAGCTGATTTGAATATCCTCATCCTGTAAACCCGCTGCAAAGCATTGCCCGCTCAACAAACAGATCGCTATGATCAGCGAAACGATTTTCTTCAAAACAAAACACCCCCATATCACCATAGATATGGGGGTGTTGTCCACAATATGACGCAGGCTGTGACGCTACTTTAGGGCGCAATCTCGCGGTACATCGCCGGAGCATCCGATTTTGTGGCATTCTCCGAAACCGAGACGACCTCCACTCTTGTCACACGCTCGCCAAAGCGTATTTCGATCCGGTCACCCGGCTTGACCTCACGCGATGCCTTGGCAACCTGACCGTTGACCGATATTCTTCCGCCGTCACAGGCTTCATTGGCTAAGGTACGACGTTTTATCAGACGAGAAACCTTCAAATATTTATCAAGACGCATATCATGTCCCTCCCATATAGTTTTGCGGCGTGGGATCTCTCCCACACCGCAAATCAGAGCAGAATAGACGAATTACTTCGCAACCGTTTCCTTCAGAGCCTTGCCGGCCTTGAAAACGGGAACCTTGGAAGCCGCAATTTTGATTTCTTCCTTGGTCTTAGGATTGCGTCCAACACGGGCACCGCGTTCTTTCACTTCAAAAGAACCGAAGCCGACGAGCTGAACTTTCTCACCCTTGGCAAGAGAAGCCGTCACAGTCTCAAGTGCCGCGTTGACAGCCTTTTCGCTATCCTTCTTGGAAAGCGAGGTAACCTTTGCGACTTCCGCAATGAGTTCTGCCTTGTTCATACTTTTCCTCCTAAATTTTGACGGTTTATTGCCGTCGCTTTTGTGTATAGAATTTGCACTAAGCAAATTACTCCGATTTTAGCTGCTGTTTGGCTTCCTGCCATAAGGCTTCCTGTTCATCCAGAGGGAGTTCCTCCAGAGATGTCCCCTTGTTCTCCGCCGCCGATTCCATGATATCAAAACGCTGAATGAATCGGTCACAGGACCCGTGCAGCGCTTGTTCGGGGTCAATATCCAACAGGCGAGCCAGATTCACGCACGCCGCCAAAAGGTCGCCCAATTCCTCGGCGATGCCCCTGCCGCGGTCAATGGCTTCATCGAGCTCAGCAAGCTCCTCCGCAACTTTCTCCCGTGCGCCGTGCCAGTCCGGCCAATCAAAGCCGACTTTGGCCGCTTTCTTCTGAATCTTTTCGGCACGCCAAAGCGCCGGAAGCGTTTCCGCTACATCCGACATGGCTTTTGTCGTGCTTTTTTGCGACTTTTCCTTGCGTTTCATGGCATCCCAGGATGCAAGAGCTTCCTCGGCATTGCCAACTGTCACATCGCCGAATACATGCGGATGACGGAATAACAGCTTGCGGCACGCCGCATCACAGACATCGTCGAAGTCGAAGCCTCCGACTTCCTCCTCCATGCGTGCATGAAACAGCACCTGCATCTGAACATCACCGAGTTCTTCCAGCAGGTTTTCCTTATCGCCGCTGTCAATCGCCGCGACCGCTTCGTAGGCCTCCTCCAACATATTGCGGCGGATGCTTTCATGCGTCTGCGCCGCATCCCACGGGCAGCCGCCTTCTCCGCGCAGAAGTTCAAGGATTTTACGAAAATCGTGAATATCGTACTTTTCTTTGCTTACAAAACTTAACATAGTTTCTCTCTCAGTGCAATAGTTATTTTTCAAAAAACCTTGATTTTTCAAGGGTTTTCGGCGTTATGTCACCTAATTCGCAAAAGCTTTGCCACTTTTTCGCCTTTGGGGATCAGCTTCATGTCTTCCAGCGTGATCGCGCGGGTGGCAATGATCATCACCGCATATACGACAACACCCGTAATGACCGCCAGACCAAACGCCACAAGAAGAGCAAAGCTCCGCCCCTCCACCGACACCGACAGCAGCGTGCGAAGCAGCGACCACACCGCCCATGCCGCAACGCCCATCACGCCCGCACTGATACCCGCGCGGCCGAAAATACGCCACAGATTCATGGGTCGAGCCATCTTTTTCGCCATAAAGATCAAATTAATGGACAACATGACCACATAGCAGCTCGCCGTACCGATGGGCGCACCATAGACATTGACCGCAGGATTGCCCACCAGAACATAGGTCACGATGACCTTGGTAAGACCGCCGCAAAGAATGGATATAAGCGGAAGCCGCTCGTTTCCGTTGGCCGGTAGAATGGAGTTTGTCATAAGGCTCATCGCCATGAAATAACACGCCACGCCAAGCTCCGTCAAAAGGAATGCGCCCTGGCTGGCCGAGCCGGGATACAGGACATCCATGCAGGGTTTTGCCAGCACAGCCATCCCCACCGCCATCGGCAGGCACAAAAGCGTACACAGACGCATGGAGCTCTCCGCTATATCGCAGGCCTCCAGGCGCTGCCCGCGGACACGCGCCGCCGAGACCGCCGGAACGACCGAGGCAATAAAGGGCACCACAAAGGCAGACGGAACATTGTAGATCGTCATGGCTTTGGCATAGGAGCCGTTCAGAACGTAGGCCGCCGCCGCCGTATAGCCCGCCGAGTTTTGGAGCTGGCTGAGCGTGATTTTGGCATCGGCAAGCTGGATCAAGCTCATGATCGATGTCGAGATCGTGATGGGAATGCCGATGCGGAGAAGATCCCAGAAGATCTTTTTATTGCTGTCGGGCACATCGCTGCCTTCCTCCACCTTCGGAGTAACGGTGTATTTACGATGCACTTTGATCTGCATATACAGCATGGCAGCGAGCGAGCTGACGGTCGTGCCGAGAATGGCACCGGCAGCGCAGATCGCGGGACTTTTCCCCATCTTGTGCAGCACACCGGCACAGCCCAGTCCCACGACGACCTTGACCGCCGTTTCGATGATCTGCGACACCGTCGTGGGTATCATATCGGAATGTCCCTGGGCATAGCCGCGATAGGCCGCCGCCACGCACACCAGAATGACGGACGGAGCCATCACAAAGATGCACTGTGTCGCCTGCACGTCACCCGTCCAGTTGGCAAAGCCTGTCGGGAACAGCATCATCAACAGCGTTCCGAGACCGCCGAGACCGAGGAAGGTGAAGATGCCGACCTTGAACACACGGCTGACCTGCTGCTCGCGGTCTACCGTGTCCGATTCCGATATGAGCCGGCTCATAGCCACCGGGAAACCGGCGGTGGATATCGTCAGAAAGACGTTATAGATCTTATACGCAACATCAAAATGAGTGAAGCCGTCATCCCCGAGTATATTGCCCAGCGGAATTTTATAGATGGCACCGAGAATCTTTATAACGATGATCCCAACGGTATAAATGGCAGCGCCATGAAAAAAGTTTTGTCCCTTTTTACTCGCCATACGCACTCCTTATTCTTCGGATAAATTCATTGTATGTGCCGAAAAGCCGTTTCTATTCGCTTTGCTTCACGCTTTCATCTGTTTCCGGCGTGCCAGATTGATCATACCGTCCTGCATATCGTTCAAATCCTCCAGAATACGTCCGGCACCAAAAGCATTGCAGCTCAAGGCATCATCCACTACGACCGTATCAATGCCGGTGTTGGAATAGACGAGCTGATCCATGCCATACAGCAGGCTGCCGCCCCCCGCCATGTGAATACCGTTGGCGGAAAGATCGGTCACAAGCTCCGGCGGCGTATGCTCCAGCACCAGGTGGATGGCCTCCAGAATACGGTTTGCCGGTTCTTCCATCGCCTCTGTCAGATCGGTGGAGCTGACGGATACGCTGCGTGGCAGACCCGTGAGCAGGCAGCGGCCTTTGACTTCCTCAAACAGGACCTCATCCCGCGCCACAACACCGCCGATGTTCTTTTTCAATTCCTCCGCCGTTTGCAGTCCGATGGCCAGATTATGTTTTTTTCGAATGTATTTGACGATCGCCTCGTCAAAACTCGCGCCCGCGATCTTGATCGACTGACTGACGGCAACACCGCCCAGCGAGATCACGGCGATTTCCGTTGTGCCGCCGCCGATGTCCACGATCATGTGTCCATCTGCTTTTTTCACGTCGATTCCGGCACCCACCGCTGTCGCCACGGAGCTTTCCAGCAGATAGACCTTTCGCGCGCCGCCCTCAATGACGGCATCAATGATCGCGCGTTCCTCCACACCGGAAATGCTCCCGGGGACGAGGATCAGCACGCGGGGCTTAAAAAGACTGAACGAAGTGATGCGTCCGATAAACTCTTTGAGCAGATAGCTGGTCATATCGTAGTCCGAAATCACGCCGGAGGCAATCGGCTGCACGGCGACGATATTCGCCGGCATACGCCCCAGCATCTTTTTGGCATCCTCGCCCATGCGAAGCAGCTTGCCGTTGTTGCGGTCTACGGCAACGACCGTCGATTCCCGCAGGCGTATTCCCCTGCCCTGCACAAACATCCGCGTAGAGACCGTGCCGAGGTCGATCGCAATATCTCTTTCAAAAAACAACATGGAAGTATTCCTCCTATTCTCTGGCGCGCGCCAGCGTGGCGCAGCATACATCTTCCGCTCCCGCGAGAAGCAGGGTTTTGGCACATTCCGACAGGGTCGATCCCGTTGTCACTATATCATCAATCACAAGAATACGCTTATTCTGAAGCAAGTCTGTATTGATCGCTTTATAGGCACCGGCTATATTTGCCCGTCTTCGGTCCGCGGAATCAAGCGTTGACTGCGCCGTGACACCCGCTTTCTTTTTCAGAAGCCTTACCGGCTCGACAGCGAGCATATTGCAGGCCTGTTTCGCCAGCAGATATGCCTGATCATAACCGCGCTTACGCAGGCGTTTCCGGTCAACCGGTGCCCAGGTCACAAGATTGTAGCGTCCGTTCAGATATTCATAGATCGTCGAGCCGAGCAATTCTCCGTACGGAACGGCATAGGCCTGTTGATTCATAAACTTATAGCGCAGAAAGGATTCGCGGAAGACATCTTCATAATAAACCGAGGACACGCAGAGAGAAAAGAAATCTCCCCGACGTTTTCCGCCCTCCTGGGTATAGGCAATTTTCTCACGACACTGCGGACATATACGCGGCTTTCCGCCCTGCAAAACATCTCTGCAAACAACACAGCGCGTCGGATAAAGGAGTTCTGCGATCCACGAAAGGAGCTTCATGCCATCTCCCCCGCCATACGCACCTTTAAGCCGCTGTAGCGTTTTGTCCGGTGGTTGTTATCCGTCATCGCCATAAACACATCATCGTCTCCCACGGTCACAAGAAGCTGTGATGCGCGGCTCGCCGCTGTGTAAAGAAGGCTTCTGTATACAAGCTGCGGCGCGGGACGCGCCATCGACAGCACAACAGCGCGATATTCGCTGCCCTGAGACTTATGCACGGTGATCGCCCAGGCGTGTTCCAGCTCGCCCGCCTGTTCATAGCCGTATTCAGCCTGACGACCGTCATAATCCACCACAAACATTTCCGCCGCGGGGTCCATGCTCACGATCTGACCGATGTCGCCGTTGAACACGCCGTGACCCTGTACTCCGCCCTTGGTCTTCCAGAGGATGTCGTAGTCATTGCGGATCTGCATGACGCGGTCACCGACACGGTAGGCGCGTTCAGCGAAGCGGAATTCCTCCTTGATGACCGAGGGCGGATTCAGCGCCTGCTGAAGCAGCTTATTGAGGTTTTCCGTTCCCGCCGCACCTTTGCGGCTCGGGCAGATGACTTGGATTTCCTGGACGGGAATGCCCATGTTATCCGGCAGCCTCGTTTGACAAAGTTCAAGGATCGTATTCGCCGTCTGCTCCGGATCTTTCCGGCGCATGAAATAGAAGCCGCCCTGATTCAGCCGCAGATCGGGATGCTCCCCCCGATTGATCTGATGCGCACACAAAACGATGCGGCTGTTTTCATCCTGCCGGAATATCTCCGTCAGCCGGACGCACTCCACCGCCTGACTGCGGATAATGTCCCGAAAGACATTGCCCGGTCCGACGGACGGAAGCTGATCGGCATCTCCGACCAGCACCAAACGGCAGTCATCCCGCAGCGCCGCCAACACAGAACGCATCAAAGATATATCGATCATGGAGCACTCGTCCAGAATCAGCACATCGCATTTCAGCGGATCGTCCTCATCGCGCCGGAAAGACACGGAATCCGTCTCCGGTGAAAAGCTCGCTTCCAGCAGGCGATGGATCGTGGATGCCTCGCGTCCCGAAAGCTCGCTCATGCGCTTGGCAGCGCGCCCCGTCGGAGCCGCAAGACAACAATCGAGCTGCATGGCATCGAACAGAGCCAAAAGCGCGCGAACGCAGGTTGTTTTCCCCGTTCCGGGACCGCCCGTCAGCAATACGAGCTGATGCGATGCCGCCGCTTCGAGCGTCTGTTTTTGAAGAGGAGCAAAGGAAAAGCCCTGCTCCGCTTCCAGTTTTTCAATGACACGCTCCGTGTTCACACGGCTTTTCAGGCTTCGTCCCGCCATTTCCAACAGCCGGTTTGATGTATAGCTTTCCGCCGCATACAAACTTGCCAGATAACACGCATCCACATTGGCAACGTGCTCCTGCACGACATCACCGGCATCGAGAAGCTGCATCAGGCCCTCATCCACCAACCCGGCATCCACCTCAATAAGCTGCGCCGTCGCGGCAATCAGCTTTTCATGAGGGATGAAGCAGTGTCCTTTGTCGGCGTTGTATCGCAGCCCAAACAGCAGCGCCGCCGCCACGCGCTCCGGCGAATCGCACTCTAATCCTATGCCGAGCGCCAGTTCATCCGCCTGCGAGAAGCTCGCGCCGATCTGTTCGGTGGCAAGGATATACGGATTATCCTGAAGTTTTTCCTGCGCTTCATCGCCATAGCAGCGCCAGAGCCGTATCGCCAGAATGGGAGGCAGCTCGTATTTGGCCAAAAACTCCATCAGACCGCGCATACAGGTTTGTTTTTTGAACGCTGCCGAGATCTCTTTTGCCTTGGACAGAGTGATCCCTTTCAGCGTCGCCAGCTTCTCCGGCGCATTGCGCAAAACATCGAGCGCTGCATCGCCGAAGCGTCCGACGATCAGCGCCGCCGTGGCGGGTCCGATGCCTCGA
Organism: Oscillospiraceae bacterium; assembly: GCA_045640125.1. Classification (GTDB taxonomy): domain Bacteria; phylum Bacillota; class Clostridia; order Oscillospirales; family Oscillospiraceae; genus CAJOIG01. Next base: position 35,426 of record JAZUEL010000031.1, on the reverse strand, counting down.
ATGACATGGCTGGCCAGATAATCATAAATGGCTTCCGCTCCCGAGGGCATCGTCCGTTCGGTGTACTCTGCTTTGAACTGCTCGCCGTGGCTCGGATGCCGCACCCAGGTTCCCCACGCCGTCAGGCTCTCGCCCGGAGCGACCATGGGAATGCAGCCGACGACGATACATTCATCGCCCTTGTCTTCTTCGAGGTGCAGAACGCTGTAGCCGTTCTCCTCGTTTCGATATAAGACCGAGGCTACATAGCCCTGGACTTTTTCCAGCTTTTTTTCTTCCAAATTACAACAACCATGTAACGATGCCGGAGGTGGCAAGACTGACCAGCAGCCCCGCAATCACAACACCGACCAGGATGGGCGGGATGGCCCGCTTCATACGTATGTTCAAAACCGCCGCGATCATGGAGCCCGTCCATGCGCCGGTTCCCGGCAGCGGGATGGCGACGAAGGCCAGCAGCCCCCAGAACTCGCCTTTCATGATCCTTTCCCGATTTTTCTCGGCTTTGCCCTCGAGTTTCCCGACAAAAGTGGAAAGCCAACGGATATGGGCTTTGATATAGTCAAATATCCAGCGACAAAACGCGATGATAAAGGGTGCCGGAATGAGATTTCCCACGATACTGATGATCGCTGCTTTCCACACCGGCAGCCCCAGATACACTCCGACGGGAATCGCGCCGCGCAGCTCCACCACCGGTATCATGGAGACGATAAAGGTGACAAGCTCCGGCCCGAAGCCTATGCTTTTTAAGGCATCAACAAATTGCATAAACTATCCTCTGTTTTACAGAATATCCTTTAGAAAATGACCTGTATAGCTCTGTTCACAGCGCACACAATCCTCCGGCGTTCCGGCAAAAACCAGATTACCGCCCGCATCGCCGCCCTCCGGTCCGAGGTCTATGATCCAGTCCGCGCATTTGATGACGTTCAGATTGTGTTCAATGACGATCACGGTATTGCCCGCATCCGTCAGGCGCTGGAGCATATCCATGAGATGCGCAACATCCGCCGTGTGCAGACCGGTCGTCGGCTCATCGAGGACATACACGGTCGAGCCCGTGGAGCGCTTGGAGAGCTCCGTGGCGAGCTTGATTCGCTGCGCCTCGCCGCCGGACAGGGTCGTGGAGGGCTGACCGAGCTTGATATAGCCCAAGCCCACATCATAGAGCGTTTTAATCTTGTTGAAAATCTGCGACTGATTGCGGAAGAAGTCAAGCGCCTCCTCCACCGTCATATCCAACACCTCGGCGATATTCTTGCCCTTGTATCGCACTTCCAGCGTTTCGCGGTTGTAGCGCTGCCCGTGGCACACCTCGCAGGGGACGTACACATCCGGCAGAAAGTGCATTTCGATTTTCAGCATCCCATCGCCGGAGCAGGCCTCGCAGCGTCCGCCGCGTACATTGAACGAAAAGCGCCCCGCTTTATAGCCGCGCAGTCTGGCATCCTGCGTAGAGGCGTAAAGGTCTCGAATGAGATTGAACACGCCCGTATAGGTGGCGGGATTCGAGCGCGGTGTGCGTCCGATGGTGCTCTGTTCGATGTTGATGACCTTATCGACGTAGCACAAACCGTCCACCCCGTCCGATTTGCCGGGACGGACCTTGACCCGATTCAGCTCCGCCGCCAGCGTCTTATACAAAACCTCATTCACAAGCGAGCTTTTTCCACTGCCGGACACGCCGGTCACGCAGGTGAGCATACCGCAGGGGAAGCTCACATCAATGCCGCGCAGGTTGTTCTGCGCGGCGCCGCGCACGGTCAGCCAGTGACCGTTACCGGACCGTCTGCTCGCGGGAACAGGTATGCTCTTTTGTCCCGACAGATATTGGCCGGTGATCGACAGCTCGTTCGCCGCGACCTCCTCGGGTGTTCCGGCGGCGACGACCTGTCCGCCGTGGATGCCCGCACCGGGGCCAATATCGACAATGTAATCCGCAGCACGCATGGTGTCCTCGTCGTGTTCCACGACGATCAGGGTGTTGCCGATATCCCGCAGCTCGCACAGAGTTTTCAAGAGTTTTTCGTTGTCCCGCTGGTGCAGACCGATGCTCGGCTCATCCAGAATATACAGCACGCCCATCAGCGAAGCGCCGATCTGTGTTGCCAGACGGATGCGTTGGCTCTCTCCTCCGGACAGCGAGCCTGCTGTCCTCGACAGCGTGAGATAGCCCAAACCGACATTGGTCAGAAATCCGAGACGCGCCTTGATCTCCTTGATTATGAGCGAGGCAATGATGGCATCCTTGCCCGTCAGTGAAAGGTTTTCCATAAAGGCAAGGCCATCCCTCACCGACATATCGCAGAATTCCATGATACTCAGGCCGCCTACCGTGACCGCCAGAACTTCCTTTTTCAGGCGTTTCCCGCGGCACTCGGGACATTCGTATTCGCTCATGCAGTCCTCGATCTCGGCACGCATAAAGACAGACTGCGTTTCCGTATAGCGGCGCTCCAGATTGTTGACGATGCCCTCAAAGGGCTTTTCCAGAACACCGTAGCCGTTGCCGCGCTCGTAGCGCAGATTCAATGTCTCCTTGCCTGTTCCGTACAGAATGGCATGGAGTCCCGCTTCAGGAATATCACGGATGGGGTCATTGAGCGAAAAATGGTATTTTTTCGCGAGCGCCTCATAATACATCCGGCAGATGGAGTCCCCGCGTGCATTGCCCCATCCCGATGCCTGGATGCCGCCGTCCATAATGGAGATTGCCGGATTCGGAATGATAAGAGCGGGATCGACGTGCATCAAAGAGCCGATGCCGGTGCATTTGGGGCAGGCCCCGTATGGGCTGTTAAACGAGAAAAGGCGCGGGGAAAGCTCATCGATCGAAACGCCGCAGTCATCGCAGGCGTAGTTCTGCGAAAAGCGGAGCTGACGGTCCTCCGAGGGCAGATCCACGTAAACGATGCCGCCTGCCAGCGTCAACGCCGTTTCCAGCGAATCCGTGAGGCGGCGGGAAATATCCCGCTTCATCACAAGGCGGTCGATCACCACATCAATGTCGTGATAAAAGGACTTTTTCAGGACAATATCGTCGGAAAGATCATACAGCGCACCGTCGATACGGACGCGCACATAGCCGCTCTTGCGGGCATCCTCGATCACCTTCTGGTGCTCGCCCTTTTTGTGGCGGACGACCGGCGCAAGGATTTGCATTTTTGTGCCATCCTCCAGCAGCATCACCTGATCGACGATCTGGTCGATGGACTGCTGGCGGATTTCCTTGCCGCAGACAGGACAGTGCGGAACGCCGACACGCGCCCAAAGCAAACGAAGATAATCGTAGATTTCTGTGACCGTTCCGACCGTGGAACGGGGGTTTTTTGAGGTCGTTTTCTGGTCGATGGAGACCGCCGGAGACAGTCCGTCAATGGAATCCACATCCGGCTTGTCCATCTGCCCGAGAAACTGCCGCGCATACGAGGACAGGGATTCCACATAGCGGCGCTGTCCCTCCGCAAAAATGGTATCAAACGCCAGACTGGATTTACCGCTGCCGGAAAGCCCCGTGATCACGGTAAGTTTATCCCGCGGTATGTCCAAATCTATATTTTTAAGGTTATTGGTCCGCGCTCCGCGGATCCGAATATAATCCTGCATGGATGCTCCTTGTCCGCATAAATAATCATTTTATTATACATCTTTAAGCGCTAAATTACAACCGAAGAAAGCGAAACATTTTATGCGTTTCCTTACCGCGGCAAATGTGCTATACTGAAACAGACAAGGAGAATTCTTATGACGCATTTTTTATGGCTTCTGTCCAGCTTTTCCATGCTGGCTTTTATATTATTGCTCGCGATCCGTGCGTGGCGCGAACTGATCGCGCCTAACACCACAGATACGCGCGGCGAAATCGTTCACGAGAGCTTTCCCATCCCCGACTGGGCGTGGGGTCTCGCAGCGCTCGCGCTGCTATGGCTCGGAAGCTTCTGCGGCTATGTATTAGCCACCGGCAACATCACAGGCTTTTGGGCACGTTTTATTACACGCTTCACACAGGAGGGCGATGCCCCGCGTTATCTGTTCATGGCGGAAAACGGCTATGTCCGCGAGGGCGAAAACATCATTAACATCGTTTTTTACCCGCTTTATCCCTTTCTCATCCGCGTCCTTTCTCCCATGTTCCTTGGGAACAAGGTGCTTTGCGCCTTTGTGATCTCACAGCTTTCGTATGCCGGCTCGGCTGTCGTCTTTTTCAAACTGGCCAAGCTGACCTGCCGTCACCCCGTGTCGGCGCAAACTGCTTTCATGCTGTATCCTTTCGGTTTTTTCGGTCTGGGCGTTTTTACCGAGGGACTGTTTCTGCTGTTATCCGTTTCAGCGCTATATTTTCTGATGCGGGAAAAGTGGCTGTGGGCGGGGTTTTGCGCTTTTTTCTGTGCTTTAACACGCGCACAGGGTGTTTTGTTGCTGTTGCCGGGTGTCTATTATGCTTGGCGCAGCCTGCGTCAAAAAGGATTTACACCCAAAACGCTTGCCGTGCTTTCACCCGTTCTGTCATTTCTGATCTATCTTGGACTCAACAAAATCTATTGCGGAGATTGCTTGGCCTTTCGTTATTATGAAAGCCAGCCACCATGGTGGCAGACGGCACAATGGCTTGGAAAAACCGTAGCACAGCAGTGGACGCTCGCCTTTGAGCACAGCGGCATTGCCAACTGGATCTACTGGCCGCAGCTCGCCTTGTATTTCATCGCCCTCGCGCTGCTGTTCAGCGCCTTTCACCGCAAAACCGACAACGCTCTGACCGTCTATGGCGGAGCCTATCTCGGTATGTGCTATACGGCATCGTGGCTCATAAGCGGCGGACGCTATATGCTCGGCTGCCTGCCCGTGTATTTTGCCGTCGGCAATATGAAACGAAGCTGGCTCCGTTTTGGCGTTTTATTGGCGGAGCTGTACTTTTTCATCGTGTTTAACACATACTTTATGCAGGGACAATGTATCATGTAAACCCGTTGACAAGATGAAAAAGATGTGGTAACATACCAAGGCAATGCGGAGAGATGTCCGAGTGGTTTATGGAGCTGGTCTTGAAAACCAGTGACTCCGCAAGGGGCCGGGGGTTCGAATCCCTCTCTCTCCGCCATTCTTTTGGCTGCACACAATTTTATTTTCGGCTTGGAGAAGTACCCAAGAGGCCGAAGGGGCTCCCCTGCTAAGGGAGTAGGCGTCCAAAAAGCGCGCGAGGGTTCAAATCCCTCCTTCTCCGCCAGAAACAAGCATCCGTTTTGGATGCTTGTTTTTTTATTGTCCGGTGTATGTTATTTCCTTCACGCGACGGGAAGCATTGACAATCCGAAAAGGAATATGGTATGCTACAAATTGAAATTGATAGAGCGCGCAGGCTCTGACGGAAAGGGCTCTGAAGCCCGAGGTGGAGCACCACATGGACCTGCCCGTTCTGAATCAGCCGACCGTCTGGGCGCACTATCTGCTCGCTTGCATTTAGTGTGTCCTTTTTGTTTTAGTTTTGAAAAATTACAGATAAGGAGAAAAAACATGGCATATCTTTCGGATATTGAAATCGCTCAACAGTGCAAAATGCGCCCCATTGGCGAAATCGCCGCAAAAGCGGGCATCGACGAAGAATATTTGGAGCAGTACGGCCGTTACAAAGCCAAAATCGACCTCGGGCTTCTGAACACCGACCGCCCGAACGGCAAGCTGGTGCTTGTCACCGCTATCACGCCCACACCCGCCGGCGAGGGCAAGACCACCACCACCATCGGTCTCGCGGATGGCTTGAGCCGCATCGGCAAGGCCGTGACCGTGGCTTTGCGCGAGCCCTCCCTCGGCCCCGTGTTCGGTGTCAAGGGCGGTGCAGCGGGCGGCGGCTATGCGCAGGTCGTGCCCATGGAGGACATCAACCTACACTTCACCGGCGACTTCCACGCCATCGGCGCTGCCAACAATCTGCTCGCCGCCATGCTCGACAACCACATCCAGCAGGGCAACGCTCTTGGCATCGATGTTCGCAAGATCACCTGGAAGCGCTGCGTGGACATGAACGACCGCCAGCTCCGCAACATTGTGGACGGCCTCGGCGGCAAGCCCAACGGCACGCCCCGCGAGGACGGTTTCGACATCACCGTCGCCAGCGAGATCATGGCAATCCTCTGCCTCGCCAACTCCATCACCGACCTGAAAGAAAAGCTCAGCCGCATCATCGTCGGCTACACCTACGACGACAAGCCTGTCACCGCCGGTGACCTCAAAGCCGTCGGTGCCATGGCTGCGCTGCTGAAGGACGCACTCAAGCCCAACCTCGTGCAGACGTTGGAGGGCACCCCCGCCTTTGTCCACGGCGGGCCTTTTGCCAACATTGCTCACGGCTGCAACTCCGTCATGGCGACGAAAATGGCATTGAAAATGGGCGATTACACCGTCACGGAGGCCGGCTTCGGTGCTGACCTCGGCGCGGAAAAATTCCTCGATATCAAATGCCGCATGGCGGGTCTGACCCCCGACGCGGTCGTGGTCGTCGCCACCGTCCGCGCACTGAAAATGCACGGCGGGCTGCCCAAAAACGACCTCAACCACGAGGATCTGGATGCGCTCGGCAAGGGTGTTCCGAACTTGCTGCGCCATGTTTCCAACATCAAGGACGTCTACGGTCTTCCCTGCGTGGTAGCGGTCAACCGCTTCCCCACCGACACCGATGCCGAAATCGACTTCATCATCACCAAATGCAAAGAGCTCGGTGTGAATGTCGTTCTCTCCACCGTCTGGGCCGAAGGCGGCAAGGGCGGCGAAGCGCTCGCCAGAGAGGTCGTCCGGCTTTGTGAGGAGGAAAAGGGCGATTTCCGCTTCAGCTATGAGCTTGACCTGAGCATCGAGGAAAAGATCCGCGCCATTGCCAAGCGTGTCTACCACGCCAAGCACCTTCTGCTGACAGCGGCAGCCAAGAAGCAAGCCGACCAGCTCACCGCACTGGGACTTGACAAGCTTCCCATTTGTGTGGCCAAGACACAATACAGTTTTTCTGACGACCCCACGCTCCTCGGCGCTCCCGAGGACTTCACCGTGACCGTCCGGCAGCTCAAGGTCTCTGCCGGTGCGGGCTTCATCGTCGCGCTCACGGGTGATATCATGACTATGCCGGGTCTTCCGAAGGTGCCCGCCGCTGAAAAGATCGACGTGGACGAAAACGGCATCATTTCGGGTCTTTTCTGAATACAACAACGCTAACAACATACAAAGAGCAGCACAGCGTCGAAAATGGCGCTGTGCTTCTCTTTCTTCACAGCTTTCGAAAGCTTTTTCTTTTCTTATCCGGTGTCGGATGGTATAATAGACATGATTTTGATAAAATGGTGAAATCTAATGTGGTTTTGGTTCTCTCTGGCCGCTTTGCTCTGCTGGAGCGGCTCGGATCTATTCTCCAAGCTTGGCTGCAAGGGACAGGATGATAAACGCAGCCATTTGAAAATGCTCACCGCCGTCGGCTTTGTGATGGGGCTGCACTGTGCCTATTCCCTGATTTGGGGCGGAACAGTGCTGACGGGCCGGATCCTTCTGCACTATCTCCCTGTGTCGCTGCTGTACATATCTTCCATGGCCATCGGCTACCTCGGACTGCGGTATATCGAGCTGTCCATCTCCTCCCCCATCTGCAACTCCTCCGGCGCACTCGTAGCCATTCTCGCGCTCATAACCGGCGGACGCGGCAGCGTGAACACCATTCAGTTGATTGCCGTTGCCTTGGTCTGCGTCGGCGTTCTTATGCTCGGCATTGTGGAGACGACGGAGTCGGAGGAGCTGCGACTGGCAAGGCAGCAAAAAGGCAATCAGATCTACACCAAATCCACGCTCGCGCTGGTCATTCCCCTGCTTTACTGTCTGCTGGACGCACTCGGCACCTTTGCCGATGCGCTGGTGCTGGAGAGTCTGGATGAAAGCTCCGCCAACGCCGCGTATGAGCTGACATTCTTTGTCGTGGGGCTTGTCTGTTTTATTTATGCCGTCGTCATCCGGAAAGAACGCTTGATATTCCGTCAGGAGCTTCCCAAATACGCGGGTGCCTGTTTTGAAACAGCGGGACAGTTTGCATACATATTCGCCCTCGGGGACTCCGACCATGTGATGCTCGCCGCCCCGATTATCTCCGCCTACTGCGCGGTGTCCGTCCTGTGGGGCAGACTTTTCCTCAAGGAGCAGCTTTCCCGAAAGCACTACGCCTCCATCGCCTGTATTTTAGTCGGTATTATACTTATCGGCATATATGATATTTAGGAGTTTCACTATGATAACCTGCGAAAATCTCGGTCTGCAATACGGCGGTCAGGTCCTGTTTGACCGCGTCGATCTCAACTTCACCTCCGGCAACTGCTACGGCATCATAGGTGCCAACGGCAGCGGCAAATCCACTTTCCTCAAGATCCTGTCCGGCGAGGTGGAGCAGACGCACGGTCATGTCTACATCGACCCGAAGTGCCGCATGAGCGTGCTGCGCCAGAATCAAAATATGTACGATGACCACAGCGTTCTTGAAACCGTCATCATGGGCAACATGAAGCTCTATGAATGCGGACTGGAAAAGGATGCCATCTACGAAAAGCCGGACTTTGACGATGAGGACGGTCTGCGTGCCGCGGAGCTCGAGGAACTCTACGCGGAGTTGGGCGGCTGGGAAGCCGAATCCGATGCCGCCAAGCTCCTGCAGGGTCTGGGCATCCCCGTCAAACTGCACGGACTGATGATGCACGAGCTGGAGGGTCGCCAAAAGGTGAAAGTCCTGCTGGCGCAGGCACTGTTCGGACATCCCGATATCATCCTGCTGGACGAACCGACCAACAACCTCGACCTCGCCTCCACCGTTTGGCTGGAGGACTTCCTCATGGATTACGAGGGTACCGTGCTCGTCGTGAGCCATGACCGCTACTTCCTCAATAATATCTGCACCCACATCGTCGATATCGACTACGGCAAGATCAAAATGTACGTCGGCAACTACGTTTTCTGGTACGAGTCCAGTCAGCTCATGCAGAAGCTCATCAAAGACCAGAACAAAAAGGCCGAGCAGAAGATCCAGGAGCTGCAAACCTTTATCGCCCGCTTTGCCGCCAATGCCTCCAAATCCCGCCAGGCTACCAGCCGCCGCAAGCTTCTGGATAAGATCACCGTGGAGGAAATGCCCGCCTCGAGCCGCCGCTATCCATGGGTCGGCTTCAAAGCGGAGCGCGAGCCCGGCAAAGACCGTCTGTTTGTCACCAATGTCTCCAAGACGGTGGACGGCGTGAAGCTCCTGAACAATGTCTCCTTTATCATGGGCAAGGACGACAAGATCGCCGTCATCGGCGCTAACGAAAACGCCATCACCTGTCTGTTCAAGCTTCTTGCCGGTGAGCTCGAGCCGGACGAGGGCGAGATCAAATGGGGCGTTTCCACCACGCAGTCCTATTTCCCGAAGGATAACTCCGAATACTTTGACGGCTGCGAGTTGGAGATCATGGACTGGATGCGTCAGTTCTCCGAGGACAAACGCGAAAGCTATCTCCGCACTTTTCTCGGCCGTATGCTCTTCTCCGGCGATGAGGTGTATAAGCCGGTCAACGTGCTCTCCGGCGGCGAAAAGGTGCGCTGCATGATCTCCAAAATGATGCTGTCAGGCGCGAATGTCTATATGTTTGACCAGCCGACAAACCATCTCGACCTCGAGGCCATCGCCGCGCTCAACAAGGGCATGGAGGCGTTCCCGCATAACATCCTGTTTTACAGCCACGACCACCAGCTCACCCAGACTGTGGCTAACCGCATCATTGAGCTGACCGATGACGGCTGCATCGACCGTCTGTGCACCTACGACGAATATATGCACGCCATGGGACGTGACATAAACGAATCAGAATAACGTGACATTCACCCAAAAAGAACTGTCTGACCCGCGGAAGGTCAGACAGTTCTTTTTATCCGTTTATGGCTACTCAGCCTTTGTGCAGCGAAGGATATATTGCTCCAGATTTTGAATCGTATCTTCTAACGATTCATTATAAAAGCGGGTTTGGATGCCGGCATTTTCAAGCTTGTCATCCGAAAAATCGGTCGCATCCGCCAGAAAGCGCCTGCATACTTCATCATACTGCGGAAGTGCCTGCATCTTTTCGCGCTCAATGGCTCGCGAAAGACGTTCTCCGTCCTCCACTTCAATATACAGCGGAATAACGTTCTGGCTGCCGTAAAACGCCCGGATGCTGTCATAAGACGCGAGCGTTCCGATCATCAAATAGTCCCGATCACCCTGCAGGTCAATCTGACCGTCCTCTAGGGTAAAATACTTCCATATACCGCAGACGACCTCATACTCACGGATCTCAATGATTTTATTCTCATTTTTATATCGTTCAACGTCATCGTCGGTGCAAAAGAAGTATTCCTCTCCGTTGCGTTCACCGTGGCGAATCGGTCGGGTCGTATAAGGAATGACTTTGTTGAACGAAAGACGGTCGGAGTGCATCAGGGCATGATACAAGGTATCCTTTCCGCTGGAGCTCTTCCCCATCATGAAAAATATCTTCCTGCTCATAAATGCACTCGCCCCATTTGATGAAATCACTGAAAGAGAAACCGCTTATTCATACTCGATGGTGCCGGTGGGCTTCGGGGTCAGGTCGTAGAGGACACGGTTGACACCCTTGACTTCGGAGGTAATGCGCTGCGTGATATGGTGCAGGAGCGTATAGGGAATCTCCTCGATCGTCGCGGCGGTGGCATCTACGGAATTGACGGCGCGGATGATCACCGGCCAGTCAAAGGTACGTTTACCGTCCGAAATGCCGGTGGATTTGAAGTCCGGCACAATGGTGAAGTACTGCCAAACCTTGCCTTCGAGTCCGTTTTTGGCAAACTCCTCGCGCAAAATGGCATCCGACTCACGCACCGCCTCCAGACGGTCGCGGGTAATCGCGCCGACACAGCGCACGCCGAGACCGGGGCCCGGGAAGGGCTGACGGTAGACCATATTATCCGGCAGACCGAGCTGCTTGCCGACCACGCGGACTTCGTCCTTATACAGGAACTTGACCGGTTCGACAAGCTCAAACTGCAGATCCGCAGGCAAGCCGCCGACGTTGTGATGGCTCTTGACACCATCAGATTCGAGAATATCAGGATAAATCGTCCCCTGCGCCAGGAACTTGATACCGTCCAGCTTTTTGGCTTCTTCGGCAAACACTTCGATAAATTCCTTGCCAATGATCTTGCGTTTCGCCTCGGGATCCGCGACATCCTTCAGTTTATCCAGGAAACGATCCACGGCGTCCACATAAACGAGGTTGGCATCCATCTGCCTGGAGAACACCTCAACGACCTGCTCCGGCTCGCCCTTTCGCAGCAAGCCATGGTTCACATGCACGCAGACGAGCTGCTTGCCGATCGCTTTGATAAGCAGAGCCGCCACGACCGAGGAATCCACACCGCCGGACAGCGCCAGCAGCACCTTTCCGTCGCCGATCTGTTCCCGCAGCAGCTTTACCTGCTCCTCGATAAAAGCATTCGCCAGTTCAGGCGTTGTGATCCGCTTCATGGTATCGGGTCTTTTGTTTTCAGACATAGTATCTGCCTCCTTTGGCAAAACAAAGTAGTAAATCCCGCAAAAGCGGGAAAGATAAGACCATGTTAAATTCGGTTTTGAAAACTTTGATCATGTATTCCGCGTTGCTTCTTCTGATGAGGCTGATCGGAAAACGGCAGCTCGGTGAGCTGGAATTGAGCGAGCTTGTTGTGACCATCATGATTTCGGAAATGGCCGCCGGCCCTCTGACGCAAAAAGATATGAAGCTCTGGGAGGGCCTGGTTCCGCTGGTGACGCTGATGGTCATTGACTATCTTCTGAGTCTGCTGACGCTCAAGAGCGTCAAGCTGCGCGGCATATTTTCCGGCAAACCGGCGATGCTCATCGTACATGGACGGATCGATCAGAGTCAGATGCGAAAAAACCGTTTCACTCCGGATGAGCTGACCGAAGCCCTGCGCACCCAGGGTATTCTCGATCTGCAGGAGATCGAATACGCCGTGCTGGAAACAGACGGCACGCTGAATGTGATCCAGACACCGGAAAACCGCCCCATCACCGCGGGACAAATGGGGCTTGCACCCGAGGATGCAGGTTATCCGCTCATTGTTATCAATGGCGGACGCGTCATGTCGCAAAACCTGCGCATCCTCGGAAAAGACGAAAAGTGGCTGGAAAAAGCGCTGCGCTCGCAGGGCATTAAAAGTCCGAAAGATGTCTATCTAATGACCTGCGATGCCAAAGGCGGAATTTTTCTGGCACCTATGGAATGATCAGCCTTTCATCTCCTGCTGCCCGAGCAGCTTGGTGAGTTCTTCCATAAAGGTGTTGATATCCTTGAACTGACGGTAAACACTGGCGAAGCGGACATACGCGACCTCATCCAGATCCTTGAGCTTTGCCATGACCATCTCACCGATCTCAGTCGTGGAGACTTCGCGTTCCAGCGAGCTCTGCAGTTCGGCCTCAATGCCGTCCGCAACGGTCTCCAGATCTGCCAGCGCCACGGGGCGCTTCTCGCAAGCGCGGATCATGCCGTTCATGACCTTGACCTTGTCGAAGGCCTGACGGCTGCCGTCACGCTTAATGACGACCAGAGGAAGACGCTCCATGATCTCGTAGGTCGTGAAACGACGGGAGCAGGCCAGACACTCACGACGGCGGCGTATGGTCGTTCCCTCCTCCGCAGGGCGGGAATCGATGACTTTACTTTCAGAATAGGCGCAATACGGACATTTCATGCTAAAATTCCCCATTTCCACAAAATATCATAAGGAATTATAGCATATCCCCCAAAATATTGCTATAGGTTTACCATAATTTTTTATAAAAAATTTTGAGAAATCTGCAAAATGATCTCATTTCGGTCATACAAAGCGTTCAAAACCGCCAGCATGGCGTTGCTGCTGAGTTTTTCGGGCAGCCCAAGCGCTTTTAACAGTATCTTTCGTTTTTTCTCACTGTCCGCTCTGCCGGAAAGTCCCCAGGCGAAAAGATCCGCCTTGGTGATGTCACCGTGCGGTTTATCCGATGTGCCGTCGATGGTAGCTCCCGCCTTGCGAAGAGCATCTATAACAACTTCCCGTGTCATACCCTCCACGCCGAGCAAGCCCTCTTTGGAGGGCTTTTTTTTGCGTTTTTCCTTGCCCGAGATTTCCGGAATATATGCCTGCTTGACCTTTTCCGGATCAATGCAGCTTTTCAGATAATTTCGAATGACAAAGCCTCCGCCGTCGGAATCCGTCAAGATCACAAGACCGCGCTCATCTGCCAGACGACGCAGAAGCGAAAGCTTTTCCTTATCCGAAAAAACGCCGAAGCCGTCTGTTTCCAAAATCACGGCATCGAGATAGGAGGACAGCGCCGCCTTGTCGTAGCGCCCCTCCACAACGATCACTTCCGAAACTTTAACCATCGTTTTTATCCATAGCCAGTCGAAGCATCAGTTCCCGTAATGCTTCGGCATCCCCTACGCCGCCGTCGCGCATGGAAAACTCACACGACGCACAAAGCTCCACCGCCCGCGCCAGCCGCGCTGTGGAATAGGATGCCGCCGCACCCTGCAGTTTGGGAATCAGAAAGGCGGTCTTGCTCAGTTCGGGGATACATTCCAGCATATAATCCCTGCCCCGCTCTCCCCGCGGTGCCAGCTTTGCGCAGTACAGCCGCCGCATCTGCTCGGAGATCATATAGAGAATGCCGGAAGGCGTTTCATCCCGATCCGCCAGCAGATCCGCGAGCATGGATGCCGCCTGATCGTAGCGTCCGCGGCCGAGGGCATCCGTCATCTCGTAGACCTTGGTTTCCGGCTGCTTCTGTGCCACGGTGTCAATGTCCTTGTTGGTAATTGTATCCCCCGTCGCGAGCCCTGCCAGCTTGATGATCTCCTGCTGCAGGGTCGTCATCGAGGTGCCGCACACATACAGCAGATGTGCCGCCGCATCGCTCGGGCAGTTCTTCTCCAAACGTTTGAAGTGTCCCACGACCCAACGGATCAGTTCATTGTCCGACTGGACGGTAAACACCGCATCCACGCCGTGCTTCTTCAGCGCTTTAACCGGTGCGAGCCGCCCGTCCGGCGCGTACGAGGCGGAAAAGACAAACACGAGGCTTGTCCATTCCGGAATATCCGCCAGAATCGCCGCAAAAGAATTGGCATCATAATCCGAAGTTCGGTTGATATCAAAGTCCCGCACCTCGACCAGCGTCCGTTCTCCCATAAAAGGCACGGACTCCACCGCATCGGACAGCTCACGGAGGTCGATCCTCGGCCCGTTCAGCCGATGATAATTGAAGCTGTCCAGTCCCTCCGGCACACAGAGCTCACGCAGGACATCCAGATATCGGTCGCGCAGATAATCCTCCTCGCCGCGCAGCATATACAGCCGCTGCGGGCCGTCCTCTTTCAGCGCGCGCACCAGTTTGCCGTAATCCACCTGTTCTGTTTTGGATGCTGTTTTTGCCATATCATCGAATCCTTATCGTTATATCGCCGTCCAGATCGGTACGGCGCACCTGTTCGCAGTATGTGTTCAGGCGTTCCATCGTTTCCTCGGTCGGGTGCCCGTAGCTGTTTTGTCCCACAGACACGATCCCCCATTCCGGCGAAAGCACCTGCAAAAACATCGCCGACGAAGAATATCTGGAGCCATGGTGCCCGGCAACGAGGATATCCGCCTGCGCCCGTCCGCTGCACACCAACTCCCGCTCACCTTTTTCATCGAGATCGCCGGTGATCAGAATATCCGTTCCGCGCATATTCGCCGCTACGGCAATCCCCCGCTCGTTCTCCTCCTCGCCCGCCAATGGCAGGCAGAAAGACAAATCAACATTTCCGACTGTCACGGCGCATTCCGATTCGATCGGGATGACCTCCGTTCCGGTTTTCTCCGCCGCAGTTAGAATCTTTTGCAGCGTCGTTCCGTCATCCTCACAGTCGGCATAATAGATCAGTCGACGCACCGGCATCCGGTACATAAGCTGCTCCACGCCGTTGACATGATCCTCATGCAGATGTGTCAGCACCAGAAGCTCCACCGAACGTCGTCCGTTGCCTCCAATATAGGCCGCCGCCGTACTGCCGGCGTTTTCTTCGGCGTGCTTGCCGCCGCAGTCCACAAGCACGGTTCGTGCGCCGTCACACAGGGCAACACATTCGCCCTGTCCGACATCCAACACCGTGATCTCCGTGCGCTTTCCCGCCGCATACGAAGTCCCGATCAGCACAAGGCACAGCAACGAAACACTGAGGGATGCGGGAATGTAGTATCGCCATGACCGCCCCTTGCGACGACCTATGTAGGTAAAGATTATGCTTCCGTATAAAACAAGAAGCCAGACGACCACGGCGGGATTACGGGTATAGGCGCAGGCGAAAGGAAGCCGCGAAGCGACCACAAACAGCTTTTCACACAGCCATACCGCAGCCGAGGGAAGCCACGCCACGACCGCAGTCAGCCTCGGAAGAAACACAGCAAGGACAGAGAGAATATAGCCTATGCAGAACACATATTCGAGCACCCACAGCGTCAGCAGGTTGATGAGCACAGACAGCAGCGGTACTGTCCCGAAATAAACAGCCGCAATGGGCATGGAAAAAGCCGTGGCTGCCAGCGAGCAGATGACACTGTCCGCTACGAAGCGTCCCGCTTTTGTCCGAACGTGCTCCTGTACCCAACGCCCCATAGGCGGGAGCAGGAGCACCAGACCGGCAACTGCCGCAAAGGATAGCTGCAGCGATATACTCCCGATGGCGGCGGGATTGCGGATCAGCAGAATGGCCAGCGCAAAGGACAGGCTTGTTATCCCATCGTTCTCCCGATTGACCAACGGTGCGATCAGGAACATGGCTTGCAGCACCGCCGCCCGAATCACCGACGGCTGTGCTCCGGTCATCAGCACAAAGATCAGCAGCAGCGGAAGGCATAGCAGCGAGCTGAAACGGCCTTTCCCGAACAGCATTTGTATCAACGCCACCAGAAACATCACGTGCATACCGCTGACCGCCACGATATGGCTGACACCGCAGATCTGCATGGCGGCATAGACATCCGGCTGATCGTAAAGATCGTGCTTATTCCCCGTCATCAGCGCTTTGACAAGCGGTGCCGTATCCATGGCGAACAAGCTGTCGCAGGCGTTTTGGAAAAAGCGGCACATCCGTTGAGGGAAATACAGCCATGCACCGTCCCATCGTCCGATCAGTGCCGCATCTTCTTTGGCAAAGCCGCAGAGGACATAGCCGTCGGCAATATAGGACTTTTCCTCGAGCGTCAAAGAAACCGTCGCCTGTATCTCATCCCCCGGCTCAAAAAACGAAAAGTCTCCGCCGTAGTAAATGAGCTGCGCTTTCACGCGGGGTAGGCGTTCATCCGTAAGCCGCACATAAAGGCGGGAATAATGCTCCTCGTAATCGGTGTAATCCGTGACGCGGGCTGTCACCGTCATTGTCTCGCCGTCGTATTTTTCACACGGGGTGACCGTGCATGACCAGCTTATCGCATACCAGGCACAGCCGACAGCTGCCGCGATGCACGCAATCATAATGCGCTTTCGCCGATTCCCGTGAAATATAAAACCGATGAACGCCATTGCAAAAAGGGCTGCCGCAAGATACGGCAGCCCTTTGATCGGGAAAACATAGTAAGCCAGTAAAATGGCAGCGGCGTAGGGCAGCGCCGCCCATGCCAGTTTTCGCATAAGCTGCGGGTCAGCCCATACGATCGTTCATCCGAACGCCGCCCATCACATGAAAATGCAGATGATGTACCGTCTGACCGGCGTTATCGCCGCAGTTGGATATGACGCGGTAGCCGCCGGCGAGCTCCGGCTCCTGTGCCGCGAGCTTGGCAATCACCTCAAAGCATTTCGCCACGATGGCGCTGTTGTCCGCATCAACGGCGGAAACGCCGGAGATATGCTCCTTGGGGATCACGAGAAAATGCACCGGTGTCTGCGGATTGATGTCCCGAAACGCGAACACGCCGTCGGCATCGTACAGGCAGGTAGAGGGGATCTCTCCCGCCGCGATCTTACAAAACAGACAATCTTCCATGCTTCTCTCCTTATCCGTTCATAGCCGCGCTGACAGCCGCCTCGACAGCCGCAAACACATCGTCGATCTTGGATGCGTCGGAGCCGCCGCCCATGGCGGAATCGGGCTTGCCGCCGCCTTTGCCGCCCATAATGGGAGCCACGGTCTTGACAATATCGCCCGCCTTGACACCTTTCGCCACGGCATCCTTGCCGCAGACAACCTGGATCGTCAGCTTCGCGCCGTTATCCAGGATCATCGCCGCCACGATGGCGGATTCCTTGTCGCGCAGCACATCGCCGAGCTGGCGAAGCGCATTGGCATCGCCCTCGCTCATGCGCTTGGTGACGACTTTGAGCCCGCCGATTATCTTCGCCGAGGCGATCATGGCATCTGCCCCACCGGCAGATTCTTTGGCCTTGTACTGCTCAATGAGCTTCTTCGCCTGTGCCAGCTCCTCCATGAGCTGCTGCGCCCGGCGGACGGTATCGCCCGCGCCGGTGGCTTTCATGGTCGCCGCCGTGGCGTTGATGGCCTCATCCTGCGCGTCCATGTGACGGTAAACTTCCTTGCCGGTGATCATTTCGATACGACGCACGCCGGAGGCGACCGAAGCCTCACTCATCACGCGGAACGCGCCGATCTGCGATGTGTTCGTCAGATGCGTGCCGCCGCAGAACTCCATGGACACATCGCCCATCTTCACAACGCGGACGGTGTCGCCGTACTTTTCGCCGAACAGCGCCGTAGCCCCGAGCTTTTTGGCCTCCTCTACCGGCAGCACCATGGTATCCACGGGATAGGCGGAAAGGACATAGTCTTCCAGAATGGCGTTGATCCTTGCGAGCTCCTCCGCCGTGACCGCCGAGAAATGCGTAAAGTCGAAGCGCAGACGGTCGGGCTCGACCAGCGAGCCGGCCTGATGCACGTGCTCGCCCAGCACCTGCACCAGCGCGCTTTGCAGCAGATGCGTGGCGCTGTGGGCACGGCGAATGGCGGCGCGGCGTTCGGTATCGACGGATGCCGTCACCGTGTCGCCGGGCTTGAGACTGCCCTCGGTCAGAAGGCCGTAGTGCAGATACTTGCCGCCCTTGTTCTTCTGAACATCGTTGACAGTGAACACGGCCTCGCCGCAGCGAATAACGCCGTGGTCGCCCACCTGACCGTCCATTTCCGCATACAGAGGTGTTTTATCCAGCACGACGATGGCATCCGCGCCCGCCACGATGGCATCACGCACCTCGCCCTCGGCAACAATGGCGACGATCTTCGCCTCAGTCTCCAAGGCATCATAGCCGACAAATTCGGTTGCGGGGATCTCTTTGCCGAGATCGACACCCGCCCAGCCGAGGTCGCCCAGCGCCTTGCGGGCTTCGCGGGCGCGTTCCTTCTGCTCCTGCATGAGAGCACGGAAGGCATCCTCGTCCACGGTCAAACCCTCGTCCGCAGCCATCTCGATGGTGAGGTCAATGGGGAATCCGTAAGTATCATAGAGCTTGAAAGCATCCGCACCGGAGAACACGCTCTCCCCTTTTGCCTTATGTTCGGAAAGCATTTCGCCGAAGATCTTCATACCGCCGTCGATAGTGCGGGCAAAGTTTTCTTCCTCGGTACGGATGACCTTGGTGATGTACGCCTGCTTTTCGCGCAGGTCGGAATACTGGCACTCGTTCTCCTGCACCACGGTGTCCACCACCGCATAGAGGAAGGGCTCATTGACACCGAGGAGCTTCCCGTGACGCGCCGCGCGGCGGAGCAGACGGCGCAGTACATAGCCGCGTCCCTCATTGGAGGGCAGAACGCCGTCGCAGATCATGAAGGTGGCGGAGCGGATATGGTCGGTGATAACGCGCAGCGACACGTCGCGCTTCTCACTCTGACCGTAATACGCTCCGGTGAGCTCGGAGACCTTGTTGGTGATGTTCATTACGGTGTCAACATCAAACAGACTGTTGACGTTCTGGCACACGACCGCAAGACGCTCCAGACCCATACCGGTATCGATATTCTTCTGCTTCAGCTCGGTGTAGTTGTTGTGGCCGTCGTTGTCGAACTGGGAAAAGACGTTGTTCCAGACCTCCATATAGCGGTCACAGTCGCAGCCAACGGTGCAGTCGGGCTTGCCGCAGCCGTATTCCTCGCCGCGGTCATAATAGATTTCGGAGCAGGGACCGCAGGGACCGGAGCCGTGCTCCCAGAAGTTATCCTCCTTGCCGAAGCGGAAGATCTTCTCAGCGGGAATGCCGATCTCGTCGTGCCAGATATTCCACGCCTCATCGTCGTCCTGATAGACGGAGGGGTACAGACGATCCGGCTCAAGTCCCACCCACTCGGGGCTGGTCAGGAATTCCCAGCTCCAGGCAATGGCTTCATGCTTGAAGTAGTCGCCGAAGGAGAAGTTGCCGAGCATCTCGAAGTAGGTGCCGTGGCGGGCGGTGTGACCGACGTTGTCGATGTCGCCGGTGCGGATGCACTTCTGGCAGGTGCAGACACGGCGGCGGGGCGGCTCCTCCTCGCCCTTGAACCAGGGCTTCATCGGTGTCATACCGGCATTGATGAGCAGGATGGAGGCATCGTTTTTCGGCACGAGCGAAAAGCTCGGCAGGCGGAGGTGATCCTTCGTCTCGAAGAAATGCAGGAACATCTCACGCAGTTCATTCAATCCATAGTATTTGTGCATTGATATATCCTCGAATCTTTCGTTAATCAGTTGTTGGGTGTTCGTAGGCGAATTGGTTAAAGTCGCCCTGATCGGAGAAGAAGTAGGTAATGCCGTCAAATGCATACCAATACCAATAATTCGTGGAGTTCGGATTCAGCGCGGCGGTGAGCGATGCCAGACCCGGCGAACAGATCGGCCCGACAGGGAGACCGGCATAGAGATAGGTGTTATAGGGGCTGTCAGTCTCAAGGTCGGCGTTGGTGAAATTAAACGTGGATGTGTTGTTAATATAGTTGATGGTGGAGTCAAGCTGTAACGGCCAGTTGTTGCGCAAACGCTTATAGATGACGGAGGAGAAATTCCCACGGTCATCCTCGGGGCCGGCTTCCTTTTCGATGAGCGATGCCATGATCACCGCTTCATGCAGCGATACGCCCTGGTTTTCCGCCTGCTGATACATATCCGCCGTAATGATGCTGTGGAATCGGAGCAGGAAACGGTTGAGGACGCTCACGGCGTTTTCGCCCTGATAGAAGTCGTAGGTGTCCGGGAACAGATAGCCCTCCAAACGTGTTGCCTCGCCGAGGGGGATATCCTCCAGCCAGCTATAGCTGTAATCATGCGTCGCGGCAGCTTCATACAGATCCTCCGCATCGCAGATACCGTTTTCCTCGAGCTTGGCGAAGATCTGGTCGATCGTGTAGCCCTCGGGGAAGGTGATGCGCGTGATCTCCTGCGAATCCGAACCGGTCTGCATCTCCGTCACAAGCGCGCGGTAATCGAGCTTTGTGGAGACATCGTAGGTGCCAGGGTCGATTTTATAATAGGCGTGAGAGAGCTTGGAAAACGCTTTGAACAGAAATTCAAAATCGATGATATCGCCGTCGTGCAGCGCCGATGCAACTTGATCGATGTCGCAGGTGATCACGTTGCCGTCCTCATCCACGGGGTCGCCGTCGGCGTTGATGATGTCGTCATCCTTGGGCACGTAGGGCTCGACCACGACTACGGATTCCACATAGTCCTTGCTCAGCGCCAGAACATCGGCCGCAAACATCCACCCCATGCAGGCCAGAATGATCGACAGGCTGATGACAAAAATTGCGTACAGAAGACCGCCGCCGATGCCGCTGGTGCCGTATCGTCTGAAGCGAACAGGCAGATAGTCGCGTTTTTCGGGTAAATCCTCACTGTCCACATAATCAATGTCGTCCAGCTCGGAATCATACACAAGCATTTCGCCGTATTTCGGCTCGCGTGCGACGCTTTTGCGGATATCCGAAACAGACAGTTCACTGTTCCGAAGCGTTATACTTTTGCGTTCCGGCTTTGCGGTTTTCTCGCTTGTGTCCCTCTCCTCCGGCGTATCCGTTTCATCCTTGCTTTTCATCAGATCCAGAAACTTTTCTTTTTCCGGCGACGCTTTGGAAAAGAACGACAGGATGCCTTTCAGACCATCCTTACGATCCTCGAAGGCCTCATCGAGCTCTTCATCTTCTGCTTCCTCCTCGCGGAAGAACAGCGAATGCAATGCCCGCTTTGATTTGGGATTTTCCTCCTCGACCGGTGCATCATCCTCGGAAACATCAAGCTTATGGGCAAAACGGGCAAACAGACTGCGCTCCCCGATTTGGGGCTCAGCCTCCGGCTCGCTCACTTCGCCCAGCGGCAATTCGGATTCAGTCTCGTCCGCCACAGGCTCCGCCGATGCCGGTGTGTTTTCCGGCTCCGGCACAGGCGACTCCTCCTCTTCGGAAGTCAGTTGCTCCTTGGGCGGAGTTTCTTTTTTTCGGCGAGCGGATTTCGTCTGTTTCTTCGGTGTTCCCAGTTCGATCGGCTCATAATATTCCGAATCCTGCTCAAAATCCACAAAGCTATTCAGATCGAGATCATCCTGCACGGACGAAACACTTTTCGGGGAAGCCTGCTGAAAAAGATTCAGAAAATCCAGTTCGGAATCCATAGCATCCTGGTTTTCGTTCAGCTCTCCGGCTTGCTCGAATTCAAAAGAGTCACCGGCTGTTTTTTTTGGCATATCCATGCTCCTTTGCTTGTAACGCACTCTCGCGTTTTGTCATAGTATGTTGCAGACAGCGCCGCACCGCTCCCGAACCGCGCCGGAGTCGGTTACGAACACTATCTTTCGCGGAGAAAGGAAATTATTATGTTCTGCAATTCCTGCAACAACGCATCCTGGATCGTCATCGTTCTCATCATCATCATTCTGCTCGGCTACGGCAACGGCGGCAGCTGCGGCTGTGGCTGCGGCGGCAGCTACGGCGGCTGCGGCTGCGACAACAACGGCGGCTGCGGCTGCGGCTGCAACTGATGACATAAGCGATCCGTCGCCCCGAACGGGTGGGACTCAAATGAGTCCCGCCTCTTTTTTATTCAAGAGGCTTTGGATGACGTTCCCTGAATTTTTGATTTATGACCGCCGCCAGAAACAGCGGGATACGCAGCAGTCGTTTGATCCGGCTCGGTCGGCACAAAAAGCGGTAAAGCCACTCGAGCCCGTGACGTATGAAAAAGTCCGGAGCTCTCTTACTATCGCCCGCCAGCACGTCCAAGGTGCCGCCGAGCCCCGCCATAAGACCAATTTCCGAGCAGCCCGACAGTTTCGCCATAAAGCGCTCCTGCCGCCCCATACCGAGGCAGACCATCAGAAGATCGGGTTTTGCCCCTTTGATCGTCTCGATCACGCTTTGCTCGTCTGAATAATACCCATCCGACACGCCGACCACACACACAGCCGGCCATTTTTCGGAAATATTGCTTGCCGCCCGCTCAGCCACACCGGGCTTCGCACCGAGCAAATACACCGATCCGTTCATGCGGGATAAAAGCTCCTCGGCAAAATCAATGCCGCTCACGCGTTCCGTCAGGGATGAGCCCAATATCCTTGCCGCCAGCAAATCGCCTACGCCGTCCGGCAGCCGCATATCCGCATCCCGCAGCGCCGCACGGAACTCCACATCCCTGCGGCTGAGCCACAGCATCTCCGGATTCGGTGTGCAGACATACGCGCCGCGGCGCTCCTGCATCAGTATTAACGCTTTGTCCACAGCGTCTTGCAGGGTCAGATCGTCAAGTACAACACCGAGGATCTCAGTCTTCACAGCTGCGAGAACACTTCCCCGATATTATCACGGACCACAAGATTGGCATAACCGTCCTGCGTGGTCTGTCCGCGATTGACGAGGACGAGCTTATGACCGCGATAGTAGTTGATGAGTCCCGCCGCCGGATAGACGACCAACGATGTGCCGCCGACGATCAGAACATCCGCCGACGCGATATACCGCACAGCCTTTTCCAACACCGTCTGATCCAGCCCTTCCTCGTATAAAACCACATCCGGTCTCACAACGCCGCCGCAATCACAGCGCGGCACGCCCGTCGTTTCGCTGATATAACGCTCGGGATAGGGCTTGCGGCAGCGTGCACAGTAACAGCGATGCGTGGTCCCGTGAAGCTCCAGGACTTCCCTGCTGCCGGCTTTCTGATGCAGTCCGTCAATGTTCTGGGTCACAACGGCTTTGAGCTTCCCCTGTTGTTCCCATTGCGCCAGCTTATAGTGCGCCGCATTCGGCTGTACATCGGGAGAGATCACGAGCTTATCGCGATAAAAGCGGAAGAACTCCTCCGGATTGCGCTCGAAAAAGCTCGCGGAAATAATGGTTTCCGGCGGGTATTTATAGCTTTGGTTATACAGACCCTCCACGCTGCGGAAATCGGGTATCCCGCTTTCGGTGGACACACCGGCGCCGCCGAAAAACACAATGTTATCCGACGCAGCCACCAATTCTTTCAGTCTTGCGATCTCCTCTTTCATACTGTATCCTTTCGCCAAGACAGTACTATCCGCAGTTTAATTATTATATTATAATATATCACTTTTATTTTTTCAATAAAAGCATTCAAAAACTATGAAAAAAAGCGGTCGTTGTCCGACCGCTTTTTCATACAAAACGCTTTATTCTTCTTTCAAGATGTCCTCGCCGACGCGATAAACGTCGCCCGCCCCGACCGTGAGGATCAGATCGCCGGGTGCTGCCGTAAAGCGAAGCGCCTTTTCAAGCTCAGCAAAATCAGGGAAAAACATCGCATTGGGGATCTCTCCCGCCAGATCGGACGAGGAAATGCCCAGCGTATTGACCTCTCGCGCCGCATAGATCTCCGCCAAATAGCTCAGCGTGGGACGTTTCAGCTGCTCGACAAAATCCTCAAACAGGGCTTTTGTGCGGGAATATGTATGCGGTTGGAAGACAAGAATCGTGCGCTTATAACCCAGAGGCTCCACCGCATCCAGCAGCGCCTTCAGTTCCCCGGGATGATGAGCATAGTCATCATAGATATCTGCTCCGTTGAACTTGCCTTTGAACTCGAATCGACGGTTGGCTCCGCGGAATGCGGACAGCCCGTATTTCACCGCCGTCGGCGAAACGCCGAGGACGATCGCCGCCGCCGTCGCCGCCAACGCATTCATCACGTTATGCTTACCGGGTACGCAGATGTTCAGGCGGGCAAAAAGGCTGCCCTTATACATAACGTCAAATTCCGTCACAGAGCCCTGATGTTCAAAGTTGCATCCATAAACATCGGCTTCATGCGACAGACCGAAAGTCGTTACAGGGCGGTCAATACCGGCGATAGCGTCCATGGTGTTGGCATCGTCGTAATTGGCGATGACCATACCATCCGCCGGAACAAGCTCCGCAAAACGACGGAAGGACTGCTTGATTGCATCCAGATCCTTGAAATAATCCAGGTGATCCGCCTCTATATCCAGCAGCACGGCGACCGTCGGGAAAAAGGACAAAAAGCTGTCGTAATACTCGCAGGACTCCATCACGATGGTGTCGCCCTTTCCGACGCGATGCCCCGCCTGCAGCAGAGGCAGCGTACCACCGATCATGACCGTGGGGTCTTTTTCCGCCGCCATGAGGATGTGCGTGCACATCGAGGTCGTGGTCGTTTTTCCGTGCGTACCGGCAATGCAGAGAGCATTTTTATAATCCTTCATCAGCGCGCCCCATGCCTGCGTGCGTTCAAAGACCGGGATCCCCAGTGCGTGAGCCGCCTGAATTTCGGGGTTATCGTCGCGGACGGCTGCCGTGCGGACGACAAATTCAAAGTCGGGTGTAATATTCTCGGCACGATGGCCGATGTTCACATGGACTCCGCGGCTGCGCAGCTCGGCAACCTTGTCGCTTTCCTGCATATCGGTGCCGCTGATCGCAAGCCCCATGCCGCTCAACACTTCAGCCAGCGGCGCCATGGACACTCCGCCGATGCCGATGAGATAGCCCTTGCGGCCATGCTGAAGATACTCGTCAAAATTCGTCATATTCTTCTCCCATAATATATAAGGGTCAATGATTTCTTTATAAATCTGATTTATTATATTCTATCCCCTGCTATTTTACAAGTAAGTTTTTTACAGAAAAAAGGCGGCGATCATCTGACCGCCGCCTTTTGAAAGCGATTCTTTATTCTTCGACGGGCGATTCTTCCGCGACCGCTTCCGCGACCTCCTCCGTCACTTCTTCGACAGGCTCGGGATCGGCGGCAGTCGCTTCGGCTTCTTCCTCCGCGAAAACAGCCTCTGCCTCCTCGGGCAGCTCGACGACAGGCTCCGCCTCCTCCACGACGTTCACGACCGGCGCAGGGGCTGCCGCAGCCTTGAGGGCTTTGCGGTTGCGAACAGCAACAATCACCGCCACCGCCGCGTCAAACAGTGCATTCAGGCACATGATAAGGCCGGTATAGGTGATGCTGGTATCAAAGACATCGTTCAGAATGCCCATCAGAATAATGATGCCGACCACGATGCCGAGGATCGAAAACACCAGCACGATCCACCATTTTTTGTAGTGCATACGGGCCAGATCCAGCGTGTACTGGAGCTTGATGATACCGTCCAGGGCGCAAAGCACGCCGATGACGATGAGGAACGAGAAGCTGGCACCGCCGTTGAGCGCCACGAAAATGCCGACCGCCAGGCAGACAATGCCTAACGCAAACTCGCTGCGGAAAACTCCGTCCTCCATCTTCTTGGCAAAGTAGAAGACGATGTTCACAATGCCGATCGCCATGACGATGCCGCCGATGATGAAGTCAAAATAGGTTTCGTATTGGTCGTAAAAGCGAACAAGCGCAATGCCGATGAGGATGCTGATGATCGCCATGACGATCATCACGCGAACGGGATTGCCGATAATGCGGCTCTTTCGAGGCTCGGCCGCGGTATTTTTCTGAGATTTCTTATTCTTTCGTGCCATATTCAAATCCTTTCTTATGGTCCGATATAAGCCTACATTGCTAATTTATTATATGATACCATGCAGGTACAAAAAAGTAAATAGCGGAAATGGTAAGTTTTTAGCGAAGAATGGCACGAAAAACTCCCGTTCCGAAGAACGGGAGTTTTATGGAGGCGCCACCCAGATTTGAACTGGGGCATCGGGGATTTGCAGTCCCCTGCCTTACCACTTGGCTATGGCGCCGTATTAATGGTGCCTGGGGTCGGAATCGAACCAACGACACGCGGATTTTCAGTCCGCTGCTCTACCGACTGAGCTACCCAGGCACAATTAAAAAAATGGAGCGGGCGACGAGATTCGAACTCGCTACCTCCACCTTGGCAAGGTGGCGCTCTGCCAAATGAGCTACGCCCGCATAATGGCGACCGAGAAGGGACTTGAACCCTCGACCTCCGGCGTGACAGGCCGGCGTTCTAACCGACTGAACCACTCGGCCATTTTATAAAAAGTTGGTGGGAACAACAGGACTCGAACCTGTGGCCCCATGCTTGTAAGGCATGTGCTCTAACCAGCTGAGCTATGCTCCCACAAGCCCCCGCCTCACGACGGCTTTGCCATAATACAACAGCCCCGATGAATTGTCAAGAGTTTTTTTACTCTTTTTCCGATTCTTTTTTCAGACGCTCAAATACAACGGCATAACCGTCTTTGCCGAACTGCAGAGAACGGTTGACGCGGCTGATCGTGGCGCTGGATGCACCGGTCTGTTCAAGAATGTCGTTATAGATGAGACCCTTTTCCAACAGCGTCGCCACCTGATATCGCTGTTCCATGGCTTGAAGCTCCGACACTGTGCAGAGGTCGTCAAAAAAGCGCATACACTCATCCACCGTTTTCAGCGTGAGGATGGCCTGATACATTTCTTCGTTACGAGGCTTACGATTGATCTTATTCACATCAAAACCCCCATTTGTTTGTTTTTTATCACTCTGTTATTTTACAACTTTATATCGCAAAAGTAAATGGACATTTCCCATAAGGATTCCCAGTTATTTTTATTGATTTTTCTCTCGCATTTGTTATACTAATAACAGAAATAAGGAGGATAAACCTATGTTTATTGTTTGGCTCATTCTTATCGCAATCGTTCTTTGTCTGCTCATCAGCAATATCCGCATCGTGCAGCAGGCAAGAGCTTTCGTGATCGAACGGCTTGGCGCATATCGGACGACCTGGGGTGTCGGACTGCACATCAAACTTCCCTTCATCGAGCGCGTTGCAAAAAACGTGTCTTTGAAGGAGCAGGTCGCGGATTTCCCTCCCCAGCCCGTTATTACCAAGGATAATGTCACCATGCAGATCGACACCGTAATCTTCTATCAGATCCGTGATCCCAAGCTCTACACCTACGGTGTCGAAAATCCGATGCTCGCCATCGAGAATCTCACCGCCACAACCCTGCGAAACCTCATCGGCGAACTGGAGCTCGACGAATCACTCACCAGCCGCGACACGATCAACGCCAAAATGCAGCAGATCCTGGACGATGCCACCGATCCCTGGGGCATCAAGGTCAACCGTGTGGAGCTGAAAAACATCATGCCGCCCAAGGAGATCCAGAACGCCATGGAAAAGCAGATGAAGGCGGAACGCGAACGCCGCGAGGCCATTCTCCGCGCCGAGGGTGAAAAGCGCAGCGCCATTCTGGAGGCTGAGGGCGAAAAGGAAGCCGCCGTGCTGCGCGCCGAAGCGCAAAAAGTTCAGCTTGTGCGCGAGGCAGAGGGTCATTCCGAATCCATCCGGCTGCACAAAGAAGCCGATGCACAGGGCATCCGTATGCTCGCCGAAGCGGGTATGTCCATGGATCAGATCGTGCAGCTCCGCAGTCTGGAGGCATTCACCGCTGCCGCCAACGGCAACGCCACCAAAATCATCATCCCCAGTGAAATTCAGGGACTGGCGGGACTGGCTGCCGCCGTCACGGAAGCCATCCCCAAAAAATAAAAACGCCGTTCACACGATCGACCCGCCGAATCATACATCGGCGGGTCGATTATTATTCTCCTATATCCTCGGGTTCCGGTTCGGGCTCCGGCTCCGGTGTCGGCTCCGGGGCAGGCTCCGGTGTAGGCTCCGGTGTAGGCTCGGGCGTGGGCGCAGGTGCCACCGCAAAAATGGCATACACCGTATGATCGCCGCTGACATTATAGATCGTGAAATTACCGGGCTCCTGTGGCTGACCGTCGATCAGGAGCTGGCTGATAACGTAGCCGTTATCGGGGAGCACAAGGAAGCTGACATCGCTCCCCTCCTCCGCCGAAACACTTCCGCTCGGACTGACGCTGCCGCCCGTTCCTGCCGTGACGGAAATGGTATAACGTGTCGTCTCCGGCTCAGGCTGCTGCGTAGGCTGCGGGTCATCGTGCTGCGGAGGCGGTGTTTCCTTGGGCCGCATCGTGACCACGCTTTGCCCTGTCTCCCCGTCTGTCTGATGCGCGGGCGAGCCCTTTCCGGCGACGAACACGAGCACCAGAAGAATGACCACCGCAGCAACAAAAGCCCACAGAATGCCCGCGGCACCTTTGTGCGGTGTGTCGATCTCATCCTCCTCATACTCCCGCTCCGGTGTCACGAAGACCTGCGCGCGCGGCTCGGAGACAAGGATCTGCGGTCTGGGCGGTGCCACAAGTTCTTCCTCCGGCATCTGTACACACTGCGTCGGGGGGATATTGATCGGCTTCTCCGGCACTTCCGCAGCCTTTCCTTCCTCATCCAGCCGGAAGGATTGCACCGGAGGGCTGTTGGGGCTGAGATGGCGCGGCATATAATCCGGCTCGTTCAGAAAGTCGTCAAAATCAAAGGCTTCCCGCTTGCTTTCCTTTGTCCATTCAAAATCTTTATCGTTCATGGCTGCATTTCCTCTACCTTAACAGACCAAAATGTGGTATAGTATGGCTGGGTGATCGTTATGAGTAAAAAAGCATTGATAACCGGCTCGTCCCGCGGCATCGGTGCCGCCGTGGCAAAAAAGCTGTCCGCCGACGGCTGGGATGTCATCATCAACTACAAAGAATCTGCGGAAAAAGCCGAGGCACTGGCGGCCGAGCTCCACGCCAAAGCCGTGTGTGCCGACGTGTCCGATGCCAAGGCCGTCAAGGCAATGTTCCGCGAGATCGGTGCTATTGACCTACTCGTCTGCAACGCCGGCATCGCACAGTACGGTCTGCTGACCGATGTGGATGAGACCTTATGGCACGAGGTCCTGGGCGTGAACACCGACGGTGTATATCGCTGCTGCCGCGAAGCCATCCCCGGCATGGTGCACAACAAAAAGGGCTGCATCGTCATCACGAGCTCTGTCTGGGGTGTGTACGGAGCGAGCTGCGAGGCCGCCTATTCCGCCTCCAAGGCCGCTCTGATCGGTCTGACCAAGGCGCTCGCCAAGGAACTGGGACCATCCGGCATCCGCGTCAACTGCGTCGCCCCCGGCGTTATTGACACCGATATGCTCGCACAGTTCGATTTTGCCGACCGCAAGGCGCTGGCGGATGCCGCGCCGCTCGGCCGAATCGGACAGCCGGAGGATATTGCGGAGCTTGTCGGATTCTTAGCCTCCGACATGGCCTCCTTCATCACGGGACAGGTCATCGGCTGCGACGGCGGCTTCGGCCTGTAGCAAAGCTCCATCCGTCCGACGTATTCATCGGGCTATTTTACAGCATTCCAAACTCGCCGAACAGCGCCAGACACAGCCACGCCGCGGGCAGTGCAAAGAGCATGGAATCCATCTTATCCATAATGCCGCCGTGCTCCCCGAGGAAATGGCCGTAATCCTTGACCCCGCACATACGCTTGACAAGTGATGCGGCTAGATCGCCGACCTGCCCGAAGGACGAGCTGACGACCGCCGTCACAACGCAGGGCACGAGCGACGGACCGCCGAAGCTTTTCAGAATAAAATATAGAAGCACACCGGCGATTCCGGCAAAAACGCCGCCGCCGATGGCTCCCTCCCAGGTTTTGTTGGGCGAAACATCCGGCGACAGCTTATGCTTCCCCATGCCGCGTCCGACAAACAGCGCCATGGAATCGCACGCCCAAGCGGAGAGAATGGCAAAAACGAGCATCACGGCACCGTTTTCCTGCGCCGCCATCGCCATCACGATGCCGTAAAAGCCGAAAGGCCACAGCATCATCGCCAGCGTATAGACCGCATTTTTCGCACCGAGAGAGGGCTTCAGAATGACCTTAAACAATGCACAGAAGCTTATCAGCGCGAACCAGGCAAGCTGCCACTCGATGCCAAAGCCACACATACACCACCCAAACTGCCCGAGAATATACGCGGCGGGAACGACATAGAGAAAGCGCATTTGCGCCTGCTTCAGCGCCTGAAACAGTTCGTAGACGGACACCAGCGCCAGCACCGCAAAAAATGCAACGCGTGTCGCGCGGCACAGCAGAATGCAGCCGAAGGTCACAACGACAATGCCGACAGCCGGCAGAATTCTTTGTTTGAAGAACATAGGCGCTTCCTCGCTTGACACTTTTCAATCTTTCGTTTAGAATAGCACAGCGTTCGCGATTTTTCAATAAACACATTCCATGCCCCCGTAGCTCAGCAGGATAGAGCGGCCGCCTCCTAAGCGGCAGGCCACTGGTTCGAATCCAGCCGGGGGTGCCAAAAAAGCGCCTGAAGCATTTGGCTTCAGGCGCTTTTGGTCATAGAACGATATATCAGTTGGTGCCGCGGGCGGTCTTGTCGGCGTACTTCGCCAGAACCATCACGCCGGCAGATGTTGCGAGCATGAACTCGGCGATGCGGGCCATAAGACCATAGGACACTTTTGCCTGTGGATAGGCACCAAAGCAAAAAACGGCATAAAGAATCTGACCCAAAGCGGCAAGCACAAGGATGCCGACGAGAATGTACGAGGCGGTCTTGCCATTGTTCGTCCAGAATGCGAGGATGATCAGAATGGCGAAAATGACAATACGGAGAAGCAGGTCAACGACCTCACCATTTCCGTATTTAGCAATGCCAACCATCTTGAGAACACACACCAAAATATACAAGGCCATGTAGAGCTTATACAGCCCCGCCGCTTTCTTGGAGTAGCCCAAAAGAATATAACCGAGCGCCGCCAGCATCGCAACAACAGAGGTCACGATGACGGCCTTCATTTCCAAGCTCATTTCTGCCGTATACTTTCCGAGAGCGACACAATCAAGCACAACAGCCGCTACCATCAGAATGCAGTGAGGAATCGTCAGAGCGGTTTTCTTTTTCTTTTCCATAGTTTTCTCCTCTAACTATTATTTTCAGTATATAAAACCTACCATTAAACACCCATATTGTCAAGAAAAACTATCCCGCCGGAGCATTCCGGCGGGATAATTGTTCAATATTCCTCGTAACCGTGGGCATCGCGGAGAACCATTTCCTTGACTTTGAGCAGACGGACTTTGGTGGAGTTTTCGTTTTCCGCCAGCTTCATGGAGATATAGCGAATGTTTTCCTGCAAATCCGGAATCATCACATATTCCAGTGCATTGACGCGGCGGCGGGTCTTTTCGATATCCTCCGCCAGAAGCTGCATGGTCTTTTCCACCTGCGCGAGCTCCAGCATATCCTTAAAGACCTCATACATTTTCTCCAGCGCATCGTCCAGCGCGCCGGAGGTCGAGGCAAAGCCATAGGGATACATGGCACCCTTATCCATCACCTGATTTTTAAAGGTGTAGACCGGCACAGTGACGCTCATGATGTTCTTCTGCCCCATTTCCAGCTCCACCCGCTGACGGACATACAGCAGGCTCTGTTCCAGCATTTCAGGGCTCATGACCGCGCTCGCCATGCTCATGGCGGCGAAAGCCTCCGTAAGACCGGCTTCCACCTTGGTGCGGGGCGTCTGATTCAAGCGGACGATCTCGAGAAACTGACGCATCTCCTCGTCGCGCTTGTCTTTCAGCAGCTTGTGTCCGCGGGTTGCCGTGCGGAGTCGGCCTTTCATCTGGTTGAGCACCATTCTGGTCGGGGTTATGGCGGTGCTTGGCATAGGATCACCTCACAGGGATAATCATTTCAAATACTTCTCGATATACTCCGGCTTGATGCGCTTGAGCTCGCTGCGCGGAAGCAGCTTGAGCAGTTCCCAGCCGATGTCGAGCGTTTCCTCGATCGTGCGGTTGGTGGTATTGCCCTGATTGACGTAGCGTTTTTCAAATGCCTCCGCAAAGGCGGCGAATTTCTTATCCGTTTCCGTCAGCGCGGCTTCACCGAGAATGGTCATCAGCTCCTTGGCCTCCTTGCCGGCGGCATAGGCGGAGAAAAGCTGATTCATCGTTCCGGCGTGATCCTCGCGGGTCTTGCCCTCGCCGATGCCCTTGTCCTTCAGACGCGACAGGCTCGGCAGAACATCCACCGGCGGCACAATTCCCTTGCGGTGCAGCTCGCGGGACAGGATGATCTGCCCCTCGGTGATGTAGCCGGTCAGGTCGGGGATGGGGTGGGTCTTGTCGTCCTCGGGCATGGTGAGGATGGGGATCATGGTAATGGAGCCCTTCTGCCCCACACGCCGACCCGCGCGCTCGTACATGGTGGCGAGGTCGGTATAAAGATAACCGGGGTATCCGCGGCGACCGGGCACTTCTTTTTTCGCGGCGGAAACCTCACGAAGCGCCTCGGCGTAGTTGGTGATGTCGGTCATGATGACCAGAACGTGCATATCCTTTTCAAACGCCAGATACTCCGCCGCCGTCAGCGCCATACGCGGCGTGGCGATACGCTCAACAGCGGGGTCGTTGGCGAGGTTGGAGAACACGACACAGCGGTCAATGGCACCGGTGCGGCGGAAGTCCTGAATAAAGTATTCGCTTTCCTCGAAGGTGATTCCGATAGCGGCAAAGACGACAGCAAAGGCCTCGTCCGAGCCGAGCACGCGCGCCTGACGCGCGATCTGCGCCGCAAGCGAAGCGTGCGGAAGACCCGAAGCGGAGAAAATGGGCAGCTTCTGACCGCGAACAAGCGTGTTCAGACCGTCGATCGTAGAAACGCCGGTCTGAATGAACTCGGCGGGATAGGCACGAGCCGCAGGATTCATCGGCAGACCGTTGATGTCCTCATACTTTTCCGGCAAAATCGCGGGACCGCCGTCGATGGGCTCGCCCATGCCGTTAAAGACACGGCCGAGCATATCCTCGCTCACGCCGAGCTGCAGCGGATGACCGAGAAAGCGCACCTTGGATTCGGCGAGGTTGATGCCCTGCGCCGACTCAAAAAGCTGTACCACCGCGCTGTCGCCGTTGACCTCCAGCACCTTGCAGCGGCGCTTTTCGCCGTTCGGAAGCTCGATCTCGGCCAGCTCGTCGTAGGTGACGCCCTCGACGCCCTTGACGACCATCAGGGGGCTGGCTATCTCGCGGATGGATTTATATTCCTTGATCATTCTTCTTCCCCTCCCGCGGCGATCTTGTCGATCTCTTTTGTCATAAGCGCATGGATGGCTTCGAAGTCCTCACTGTATGTCTCCGGCGGGCACATCTTGGCGCGGCCGATCTTCTCGCGGGCTTCGATGTCCCACAGGGCGCTGACCTCCGCGCCCTTCATCATGGCCTCGCGGCAATAGCTGTCGTAGTCGAGAATGAGCTGCAACAGCTTAAACTGCTTATCGTAAGAAGAATAGGCATCTTCGACCACGAAGGCATTCTGCTGCAAGAAGTCCTCGCGGATCATCTTCGCGGTTTCGAGGGTCATCTGCTCGTTCGCGCCGAGCGAATCCTTGCCGACGAGCTTGACGATCTCGTTGAGGTTGGCCTCCTCCTGCAGGAGCATCATGGCTCTGGTGCGCAGCGCCATAAAGCCGGGGAAATTCTCCTCATACCACGGTGTCAGCGTGTCGGTGTAAAGGCTGTAAGAGTTGAGCCAGTTGATGGCCGGAAAGTGACGGGCATAGGCCAGCGAGCTGTCCAGACCCCAGAACACCTTGACGATGCGCATGGTGGACTGGGACACGGGCTCGGAGGTATCGCCGCCCGGGGGCGACACCGCGCCGATGGCGGTGATGGAGCCCTGCCGATCGTCGGAACCGTTGCACTCAACCACGCCGGCACGCTCGTAATACTGCGCCAGAGGGCTGGCGAGGTACGCGGGGTATCCCTCCTCGCCGGGCATTTCCTCCAGACGCCCGCTCATCTCACGCAGAGCTTCCGCCCAGCGGGAGGTCGAGTCCGCCAGAACGGCGACATCATAACCCATGTCGCGGAAATATTCCGCGATGGTGATGCCGGTATAAATGGATGCCTCACGCGCCGCCACGGGCATATCGGAGGTGTTCGCGATCAGCACGGTGCGCTGCATCAGACTCTCGCCGGAGCGCGGGTCAATCAGCTCGGGGAACTCCATCAGAACGTCCGTCATCTCGTTGCCGCGCTCGCCGCAGCCGATGTAGACCACGATGTCCACATCCGACCACTTGGCAAGCTGATGCTGCACAACGGTCTTGCCGGAGCCGAAGGGGCCGGGCACAGCAGCCGTGCCGCCCTTGGCGATGGGGAACATCGTGTCGATGACGCGCTGACCGGAGTTCATGGGACGCGAGGGCATATACTTGTTTTTATAGGGACGCGCCACACGCACCGGCCACCTCTGCATCATGGTGATCTCATGCTTAATGCCCTTCTCGTCCTTGACGATGGCGATGGTCTCCGCCACGGTATGCTTGCCGCGCTCGATGGATTCCAGCACGCCGCTGATGCCGTTCGGCACCATGATCTTATGCACGACCGCCGCGGTCTCCTGCACCGTGCCGAGGATGTCGCCCGCACGGACGATGCTGCTGACGGTGGCGGTGGGCTTAAAGTCCCACTCCTTTTCGCGGTCAAGCGAGTTCACGTCCACACCGCGGGCGATCGTCGCACCGGTGAGAGCGCGGATCTCCGTCAACGGACGCTGAATGCCGTCGTAGATCTTCGTCAGAAGACCGGGTCCCAGCTCCACGGACAGAGGCATACCGGTGGTCTCCACCGCCGCACCGGGGCCGAGCCCGCTGGTTTCTTCATATACCTGAATAGAGGCGCTGTCATCCTTCATCTGAAGGATCTCGCCGATGAGCCGCTGATCGCCGACGCGCACAACATCCGATACATTGGCGTCGGACAGGCCCTTGGCCACGACCAGCGGGCCGGAAACTTTGGTGATGATTCCGCTCATGCTTTACCTTCTTCCTTGTTCTTTCAGAATATCGCTGCCCACCGCGCGTAAGTCGGAGGCCAAGCGGGCTTAGGAAGACAATTAGGGGCTACAACTCCTTGCCTCACACAACGACATGGCTCCGAACCGACTTCTTGGCCACGACCAGCGGGCCGGAAACTTTGGTGATGATCCCGCTCATGCTTTACCTTCTTCCTTGTTCTTTCAGAATATCGCTGCCCACCGCGCGT
>JAZUEL010000030.1:0-12801 GCA_045640125.1 Oscillospiraceae bacterium | reverse complement strand
CGCAAGGGACAGACCGATGATGGCAACGGTGGGTCCGATAACAACAGGAGGCATCAGTTTGCCGATCCACTTGACACCGGCAACTTTTACGATAATGGCGATGATCACATATACCAGACCGGCGAAGATAGCGCCGATGATCAGTCCGGCATATCCGGCTTCCACGGACACGGCGCCGGCAAATGCGGCGAACATAGAGCCGAGGAAGGCAAAAGAAGATCCCAGAAACACCGGACTGTTGAACTTGGTGAACAGCAGGTACACGATGGTGCCGACACCGGCACCGAACAGGGCGGCAGTCTGGCTCATGCCGTTGCCGATGATGGCGGGCACGGCGATGGTCGCGGCCATGATTGCGAGCAACTGCTGCAGGGCAAACACGATGAGCTGACTGAACTTGGGCTTGTCCTTGATTCCGTAGACGATATTCATGGTAGTGGATCTCCTTCTATATTTTTAATTGGTTTATCTGTTTTCATAGAGCTTCACGCAGGTCTCGCCGTCGGTCTCCTCCATCCGCACGGAAACGACTTCGTTTCGGGAGGTGGGGATGTTTTTGCCGACGTAATCCGGCCGGATGGGAAGCTCGCGGTGGCCGCGGTCGATGAGGGCGAAAAGCTGGATGCGGGACGGTCTGCCAAGCGCCATGACCGCGTCCAGCGCGGCGCGCGCCGTGCGTCCGGTGAAGATGACATCGTCACACAGGATGATGGTTTTTCCCGTGACGTTGAAGGGGATGTTGGTGGCGTTGAGGATGGGGTTCTCCGCGACCGCGGAAAGGTCGTCGCGGTAGAGGGTGATGTCGAGCTGTCCGACGGGGACATCAGCACCTTCGATGCTGCGGATATTCTCCGCCAGACGCGCCGCCAGCGGCACGCCGCGGGTCTGGATGCCGATCAGGCATAGATTATCCGCACTTTTGTTTTTTTCAATGAGTTGGTGGGCGATGCGTACCAGCGCACGCTCCACGGCCGGCTTGTCCATAAGTTCAGAGCGAAATTCCATAAAAAACCTCCGTGCGTCAGCACTGCTTTTCGGACATCGCGCAGGGCATGAAAAAATACCGCCCTGCACGCAGACAAGGTGGTATGATAAACCAGATACTATCATAAGGCCTTGCCGGCGGCTCTGCACCAGCTTAAAGACATTTTTTCCATCACTGAGTATAGCATTTGCCTGCTATGGTGTCAACTAGAACTTGTGATTTTTTCGCGGAATCTGTATAATGACAAAAAGGAGAGCCGAAAGGGAGCGGAAGTATGGAGAAAAGCGATAAAATTTTGCTGCCGCCGGTCGCGGAGGCGCTGCTTGGCTGGTATGCGCGCGCGGCGCGGGAGCTCCCGTGGCGGGAGAATGTCACGCCCTATCGCGTGTGGGTCTCGGAGATCATGCTCCAGCAGACGCGCATCGAGGCGGCGAAGGAGTATTTCCGCCGCTTTATGCAGGCGCTGCCGGATGTTCGGGTGCTGGCGGATGCGGAGCGAGACACGGTCCTGAAGCTCTGGGAGGGGCTGGGCTACTATTCCCGCGCGCGGCATCTGCACGAGGCGGCGCGTGTGATCGTGGACGAATACGGCGGGGAGCTTCCCGCGGATGTAAGAAAACTCCGCGCCCTGCCCGGCATCGGGGACTATACCGCCGGTGCCATCGCCTCCATCGCCTTCGGACTGCCGGAGCCAGCCGTGGACGGCAACGTCATGCGAATTTGTGCGCGGCTGACGGCCTGCGAGCGCAGCATCGCGGAGCCGAAGCTCAAAAACGAGTTCCGCGAGCAGCTTCGAGCGCAATATACACGCGACTGCGGGGCGCTGTCCTCCGCCGTCATGGAGCTGGGCGAGACGGTCTGCGTGCCCGGGACACCCGACTGCGGACGCTGTCCGCTGGCGAATGTCTGCGCGGCGCACGCGCAGGGGCGGGAGACGGACTATCCCGTGATGCCGGAGAAAAAAGCGCGGCGTGTCGAGCCGCGGACGGTGCTGCTTCTGCGCTGCGGGGGCAGAATGGCGCTGTGCCGGAGACCGGAAAAGGGTCTGCTCGCGGGGCTGTGGGAGTTTGTAAACCTCGCGGGGCGCATGGAGGAAGACGTTGTATGCGCATGGTGTGCGGAGCGCGGTCTTGCGCCGCGGGAGATCCGGCCCTGCGGAGGAGCGGTGCATATCTTTTCGCATCTCGAATGGCACATGGAGGGTTTTTGCGTCGATTGCGGCTGCGCCGCAGACGGCTTCGAGTGGGCGGAGGATGTGAACGCATACGCTCTGCCAACTGCCATGCGCTATTTCAAAAATGTATGGGAACGGCAGAAATGATATTTCTTTGTCGGTTTTTTCGTTTTGTTCCGCTTGTGTCGGCGGAGTTTTTGTGGTATAAGTAATTATGAACTCGAAATGAAAGCGCCAAAAGGAAATTCAAATCCGTTTTCGGGACAGCTCTGCCGACCCGAAAACTCCCTGAGGCGAGCAATGCGAGCCCTCGCGCCGACCAAGCGACCAAAGGAAGCGCGATATGCGCGAGTTCTCACTTGAAAACGTAGTTTTCAAGTGAATATAAATGAAAAGGAGATCTCGATATTATGATGACAGGCGAACAGTATCTGGAGAGCTTGAAGAAACTCCACCCCAGAATCTATGTTTTCGGCGAAAAGGTGGAGGATGTGACGGAAAATCCTATCCTGCGCCCCTCCGTCAACTCGGTCAAAATGACCTATGATCTGGCGCAGATGCCGGAATACAAGGATCTGATGACCGTGAAAAGCTCGTTCACCGGCAAGACCATCAACCGCTTCTGCCATATCCACCAGAGCGCGGAGGATCTGATGCTCAAGGTGAAGATGCAGCGCCTGTGCGGGCAGAAAACCGGCGCGTGCTTTCAGCGCTGCGTGGGGCTCGATGCCTTTAACGCCGTCTACTCCACCGCCTACGAGGTGGACAAGGCCTACGGCACGAATTATTTTGAAAACTTCAAGAAATTCATCCAGTATGTGCAGGACGAGGACCTCGTCGTGGACGGCGCGATGACCGACCCCAAGGGCGACCGCGGGCTTGCGCCCCATGCGCAGGCGGATGCCGACCTGTTCCTCCGCGTGGTGGAACGCCGCCCCGACGGCGTGATCGTGCGCGGTGCCAAGGCGCACCAGACCGGCGCGTCCAACTCCCATGAAATTCTCGTCATGCCCACGCAGGCGATGAAGCCCGAGGACAAGGACTACGCCATCGCCTTCTCCGTGCCCATCGATGCCGAGGGCATCTTCATGATCGTCGGCCGCCAGAGCTGTGACACCCGCAAGCTCGAGGAAGGCAAGCTCGACCGCGGCAACCCCACCTTCGGCGGCATGGAAGCGCTCGTCGTGTTCGACAATGTGTTCGTACCGAACGACCGCATCTTCCTCAACGGCGAGGCGGAGTACGCCACCATGCTCGTCGAGCGCTTCGCCAGCTATCACCGCCAGAGCTACGGCGGCTGCAAGGTCGGCGTGGGCGACGTGCTGATCGGCGCGGCTGCCACCGCCGCGGACTACAACGGCGTACCCAAGGCCAGCCATGTCAAGGACAAGCTCATTGAAATGACCCATCTGAACGAGTCGCTTTTCGCCTGCGGCATTGCCTGTTCCGCCAACGGCTGGCAGACCGAGGCGGGCAACTACATGGTCGATACCCTGCTTGCCAACGTCTGCAAGCAGAACGTCACCCGCTTCCCCTACGAGATCGCGCGTCTCGCCGAGGATATCGCGGGCGGCGGCATGGTCACCTGCCCCAGCGAACAGGATTTGCGCGACCCCGAGCTCGGCCCCTATGTCGAGAAATACCTCAAGGGTGTCGCCGATGTGCCCACCGAGGACCGCATCAAGATCTGGCGTCTCATCGAAAATCTCACCCTCGGCACGGCTGCCGTCGGCTACCGCACCGAGTCCATGCACGGCGCGGGCTCGCCGCAGGCGCAGCGCATCATGATCTCCCGTCAGGGCGACATTGCAGGCAAGAAAAAACTGGCTAAAGATATAGTTGGAATCCAATAAGGGCGGCTTGTCTTTTCGTGCCATACTGCCTCGGGCTCGCTCGACGTATACCCGATACGCCTTCGCTCGCCCGAGATTGTCTGGCGCGAAAATCCTGTGCCGTGCGTAGATGAGGGCACTTTGATTCAGCCGCGACGAGAATGTATGCCGACCGAGGAGATGGCGAAGTACACCGCAGGGAGGCATACATTCAAGGAGTCGGCAAAGCATACAAAAAGGACTGCTTCCATGGAAGCAGTCCTTTTTGTATGGCTTGTTGTCTTACAGGCCGAGGTAGCTGAGGAACAGGGACACCAGCACGAAGGCCATGAGGACGGGGGTGATGTACTTGATGCAGAAGTGGAAGAACTTCTCGCATTTCCACTGCTTGCCGTCGAGCGTGA
Source organism: Oscillospiraceae bacterium (assembly GCA_045640125.1). GTDB lineage: Bacteria > Bacillota > Clostridia > Oscillospirales > Oscillospiraceae > CAJOIG01. Next base: position 8,406 of record JAZUEL010000030.1, on the reverse strand, counting down.
CCTCGTCCTTGACGAAGTTGAAGCCGGAGACATAGCCGACGACGATGCACATCAGCATCGCGCCGAGAGGCATCATGAGACCCTCGGTGAGCATATCGTAGAAGTCGAGCAGGTCCTGAGAGCCTGCGCCGAGGAAGGAGTACAGCGGCCAGAAGAAGCCCTCCTCACCTGCCAGACCGAGCTGGTCGGCGCAGATGGGCAGCGAGATAATCAGCATTCCGAGAGCGACCGTAAGAACGGTCTTTTTGCGGTTGGGGGTCTTGCCCTTGGCGGCCTGACCGTCGATGATGCTGGCGGAGACGACCTCCATCAGCGAGATGGCGGAGGAGATGCCCGCGAAGATGACGAGCAGATAGAACAGCATACCGATGACGTTGCCGACGCTGCCCATGGTGGTGAACACGTCGTGCATGGTGATGAAGAGTAGGCCGGGGCCGGCGTTGACGTCGTTGCCGGTGGCAAAGACGGCGGGGAAGATCGCCATGCCGGCGAAGATGGCGGCGAGGGTATCAAAGGCGGGGATGATCCATGCGTTCTTGGCGATGGATTCGCCCTTGCCGAGGTAGGAGCCGTAGGTGATCATGGCACCCATGCCGAGCGACAGGGAGAACAGCATCTGGCCGCCGGCGGTACGCAGAGCCTTGAAGAAGTTGAACTCGGAGCCGGCGATCTCCAGACCCTTGGTGGTGAACATGAACACATAGCCCTGTCCGGAGCCGGGGAGGGTGAGGTTGTAGATGATGATGCCGATGAGGATGACGAACAGACCGGGGATGCCGACCTTGTTGAACTTCTCAAGACCCTCGGTGCCCATCATGACGAACAGGGAGCACAGCGCGAAGTTGATGACGGTGAACAGAATGACGGCGGGGACGTTCTGTGTAAAGGAGACAAAGAAATCCGCGCCGGAGGCGGCGGCACCGAAGCCGTTCATGCCGAAGATCTGCACGCCGAAGCCGATGAAGTAGCGGATGGCATAGCCGATGAGCATTCCGTAGAAGCCCATGATGATGAAGGCGGAGAGAGTGCCGAACCAGCCGATGAACTTAAACTTCTTGCTGAGCGCTCCGAGCGCCAGAATGGGGCTCTTGCCGGTGCGGCGACCGATGGCCATTTCTACACCCATGCAGATAACGCCGCACAGAATGACCAGCCCGAGGTAGATGAGCAGGAAGGGCAGACCGCCGTTGGCACCCATCTTGTACGGGAAACCCCACAGGTTGCCCATGCCGATGGCGGAGCCAATGGCCGCCAGCACGAACACAAGGTTGCCGCTCCATTGTCCACGATTGTTTTCCATGGTAAGTCCTCTTTCTTCTTTTATATTATTTTCCTATTCTAATAGTTAGTGTTTTTCTACTATACCATTTGAAAAAGCATTTGAAAAGGGTATTTTTTGAATTTTCCGTCGTTTTCCGGCGGATTTATATGTTAATTTTTTGACCTTGTGGCAAAAAAACGGACGGACACTATATCAAGTGTCCGTCCGAGAAAAACAGAATTTATTAGGCGGCGGGGACAACGCGGCCTGCGGGGCAGGGCGTGTTGGGATAGATGGTGTATTCCCCGTTTTTGAGGAACTCGCAGAAGTACTTCGCCATGGCGGTGTTCGACTCCACCAGCTCCGTGCCGCCGGCAGGGATGGTCATGTTGCCGCCGCCGACCTCTGCCGCGCAGCCGACCGTCCAGTCCGCGCCGACTTTGTATTCGCCGTGGTCGTAGATGAGCTCATCGCCCACGGTGAGAGTCACGACCGCCTTGGTAGCGGGATCATAGGTACAGGTCAGACCCGCGACCTGATACATGTTGTTGTTCTCCTCGCCGAGCTTGGCGCAGGAGCTTGTCATCTGGGAGACGAGCTGCTCGGCGGTGTAGTCGATGTGGTAGATTTTGAGGGGGTTGGCGAAAACGCTCAGCGCGTCCACCAACGTCACATCGCCCGCGGGCACGGAGGCGCGCACCCAGAAGCCCGGGTACAGCGCGATCTGTACGTCGCCCTCGGGGTAGAGCTGCTGCGCGGTGTAGAGGATGGAATCCGCCACGAGATCGCCGAGATTGGTCTCGTTGGCGCGCACGCCGCCGCCCTCGTTGGCCTCGGAGGTGCGGGAGGCGTTGAGGAAGTATTCGCTGGTGGCGCAGACCTCGGTGTAGCCGTCGGCGGCGAGGCGGTCGAGGCAGCGGTCCACCGCCTCCTGCACATAGGCATCGGGAAGGATTCCGGTGACGGTGCCGTCCTCGTCGGGGACGAGATTCACGCCGTCCTTGGCGACGAGCTCGCCCTTATTGAAATAGAGGTAGAGAACACCGATGGCCTCGCCCTTGCAGGATGCCTGGTTGACGAGCGGCTCATCGCCGTAACCCGCAAAGAGGCAGCCCTCGCCGTCACTGATAACGGAGTGGGTGTGCGCGTCGATGATGGCGGCGATGCCGGTGGTGTTCTTCGCCACCTGCGCGGAGTTCGTGTCGTTGGAGGAGGCCTCGGCGGAGTCGGGGGAGAACCAGCCGACGTGACCGAGCATCACCACGGCATCCGCCCCCTCTGCGGCGAGGGCATCCGCCATGGTCTGGGCGGTGGCGACGGTGGAGAAGCCGCCGGAGAAATAGGCATCGGTGATGGAGCCGCCCTGTGTGGACTCACCGAAGATGCCGAGCTTGGTGCCGTTCAGCGTTTCCACCACGACACCGTCATCGAGCACATTGTCGCCGGTTTTGAGATTGTAGCTTTCGAGCTTCAGACTGTCATAATTGACGGAGCCGTCGGGGTTGATGCTCAGCAGCTCGGGATAGAGCGCGGCAAATTCCTCGGAGCCGACGGCGGGCTCGCGGCTCGCAGCGTAGGAGGCGATGTCGATGTCCTCGGCGGCGTTCTGGTTGGCGAGCAGGGTCGTCAGACCGGATTCATTGCCGAGGATGGCGAGCAGGTAAGTGGTGATGCCCTTGTCGGTCAGACCGGCATCGTTGTTGCCCCAGGTCATGTAGTCGTAGACCTTGGACATAATATAGGGAATATACTCGCCCTCGTAAACGTGCGCAGCCGCGTAGCCGCCGGCGTAGACATCGCCCGCGTTCACGGCGAGGACGGCGGAGTATTTGCACGAAGCTTCCAGCTGGTTTTTAAGGCCGCTCACATAGGGCTCAAGCTGCAAAAAGCCGTGCGTGTCGTTGGTGTGAATAATGGCGGCGACCTCGTCGTATTCCGAGACGAACTGCACCTGCCCGATGACATCGCCGTTTTTCACGCTGTCGGATTCCCCGAAGAACACGATCACGGGGTGGTCGGACTCGACGGCGGCACCGGCCTCGATCTCCAGCGTATCGACGGCGGTGTTGGCATCGAGCGTCCATGTTTCGCCCGCTTTCACGGTCTTATCGCCGAGGGACGCGGGCATGGGCTCACCGGTATAGAGACCGTCCAGCTCTGTTCCGGCCATATCCGGCTGCTCAAAGACCTCGTGCAGGATGCGCGGCTCGGTCAGCGTATGGGAAACGGCGCTGACGGCAGGATCGGCGCTGGCTTCGCCGGAGGCAGCACCGGCGGGCCCACCCGAGGGGGCATCGGCAGGCGCGGCAGGTGCGGCAGCAGCGGGCTCCGCCGCCGGAGCGGCGGCGTTCGCCGTCCCGCAGGCAGTCAGACACAGCAGCAGGCTCAAAGCCAACAGCAGGGACAATTTTTTCATAAGGGCTCCTTTCTTGATTGGATCTGCACGGGCGAAGTGAATTCGCCCGGCATAATCCTCGGGGCTGATGCCCCTTGCGGATTGCGCCCGCCCCCGGCGGGCGGCTCGCTGGGTGGGGGGGGTGTGGCTTGTTTTATCTATTTAGCTGATCATTCGGATCGATCGGATTCGGCCGATTCGGCTTGGGTGCCGTGACCGATTCCGCAGGTTCGAGCGGCTTGGGTGCTGCGACCGATTCCGCCGATTCGGCCGATTCGAGCGGTCCGACCGAGCCGACGGCATCCTCTGCGGTTTCGACCGCCGCGGGTGTCGGTATGAGGGCGGAGAGATCCTTGGCACCGGGCAGCTTGAGAGATTCCTCCGCAAAGCTGCCGTACTGATCCTCGTAGTGGTATTCCCGAATATCGCCGTTGAGCGAGTGGAACAGAGCGTAGTTGTACATCTCCACGGCGCGCTCCTGCTCCATGTCGTACATATAATCCACGCCGTTTTCCGGAATCACGACCCATGCGTGCGGGGCGTAGTAGAAGTTGTAGTAGGCATAGACCGCGTGGGCGGGGAAGCCGAGCTCGCGGGCTGCCAGTGCAAAGCCGGCGGCGATGGCGATGCAGTTGCCCTCAAAGTTGTGCTGATATAAGTCCTTTGCCCAGGCGTTTTCAAAGTCCTTGTCGCCGATCTCGATCCACGGCAGATTGGGGGCGCGGTGATAGCTGTAGCGACCTTTATAATAAGAGTAGACGCTGCGGAGGGCTTCGTAGGGTGTCATGGTGTCGGTGGTGCAGGCGAGGAGAGTGGATTCGATCATGCTGTCCAGCTCGGGATCGCCGGTGGTGTAGCGGCCGGAATCGTCAAAATGCCAGACCAGAAAATCGCCGTTACGGAACAGCGAGCCGTCCTCCCGAACAAAGTAAAGCCGCCCGCTGATGCGGTGGAAGCCCGGCGCGAGATTGCTGAGCGGCCAGTATTCGCGGGAATCTTCATAAATGAACTGGTGCAGATTGGTCGCTTCGAGGATGTCCTCGTAATACGGGTAGTCGGAGGGGACATCGTCAAAGGTCAGATACTCGCCGCTGAGCAGCGCCACGGCGGAGTCGCCGCGCCGATTCAGAGCGCGGTTGAGGATGTGGCAGAACAGACCGCGGGTCACGGCGGCATCGGGATAGAATTTGCCGCCCGCTTCGATCCAGCCGCGATCCACAGCGTTGCGGATGGATACGGCTGCCCAGTGGTTTTCCGTGTCGGAGAAGGGCGGCATTCCGTCGTCCGGCAGGCGTTCCACCTCCGCCCAGCTCCGCTGGAAGCTGCCGACCTTCGGCTGCTCCGGTTCGTCCTCGCTGTGCGGGGGATAGAATTTGGAGAGCATGGTGACGAGCTGAGCGCGGCTGATCATGTCATCCGGCTTAAATTCTTCCTTGGAATCGGAGACTACGCCCCACGCGGTCAGACAGGCGACGGCGGCGTATAGCGGGTCGTTTTTGTCAATGTCGGAAAAAGAGCATTTGCCCTCGATCGGATTTGACAGCAGCATATAGAACGCCTGACACGCCTCGCCGCGGGTGATGGGCTCGTCGGGATGGAACAGCCCGTCCTCTCCGGCGGACATATAGACGGTGTGGATGCGGCGTTCAAAGCTGGGGGCTCCGACGGGCGCTCCCGAGCGGCGAAGCGGTCGGAACGCTGCGACGACATGGGCCCCTAATTCGGGTGTCGGTTCGGGTGCTATGGGCACCAGCGCGTTGTCACCACAGCCGGTCAGCAGGGAAATGATCAGCAGAAAAGCGACGAAAATGGTCGTTCGTTTCATGGAGATTCTGTCCTTTGTTTATATCTATTTTTCTTTGGGGGTCCCCAACATGACCCAGCGCAGCGGTCATGTTGGGGAAAGGAAGAAGGAATGTTCGGATGTGGAGCTTGCGCCCCTTGGCGGAAGCGGAACGGAGAACATTTCTTCTGACGTGGTGGAAGCGGAACGGAGAAGCTTTCATCTGACGCTACCACCAGGGTGTGTACCAGTAATTATAGATGCTGTAATTTCGGATGCGGAACAGGCCGAAATCGGCGTGCCGCCACGGGCGGGTGGATTCCATTTCGGGGTCGTAGATGTAGTTTACCCCGTTTTCGGGGATGACTACCCAGCCGTGCGGTGCATAATATTGGTTGATCTGCGCCTTGACGATATAGAGGTCATAGCCCAGCGAACGGGCGAGCAGACCGAACGCCGCGGCGTAGTCGTAGCACTGACCGCCGCCGGTCTCGATGAATTTCAGCGCCCGCAGCGGGAACTGGTCGTTGTCGTAATCGACAAAGCCATAGGAATACCAGTCGTGGTAGATGTAGACATGGTTGTGGGTGCAGTAGAGATAGACGGCGCGCAGCGCCTGATCGGAGGTCATATCGTCCGTGCCTAACTCCAGCAGCACGGATTGCAGCGCCGCGTCCGCCGCGGGCACGCCCGTGGTGTAGCGGCCGGTCGCGTCAAAGTGCCACTGCTTATAATCCTCGTTCCGGCGCAGTGTTCCGTCGTCCTTCACACAGTAAAGCTGCCCGCCGACACGGTGGAAGCCCGGCTCCAGCGTGTCGCACGCCCAGATCTCGGTACCGTTTTCGTCCACCGTGAATTCGTGCTCGCAGCTTGCCTCCATGATGTCCGCATAGTACGGATGCCCGACCGGCACATCGGAAAAGGCTTTATAATCGTCCGTCAGCAGTGTCATCGCTACGTCGCAGCATCGTCCGGCGGCGCAGTTGAGATAGTGGCAGAGCTCCGCGCGGGTCACGGCGGCATCGGGATAAAACTTGCCGCCCGCCTCGACCCAGCCGCGATCCACGGCGTTTTCGATGGCACTCTCCGCCCAGTGACCCGCGATGTCCGAGAAGGGGACGGTCTCGTTTTTCTCGGTCTCCGGCGAGAGACGGTCTATGTCCGTCCAGTGGCGGAGAAAGGTGCCGAGCTGCGGCGTTTCCAGCCCCTCCTCCGGCTTGGCGGGACAGAAGCGGGCAAGCATGGTGAGAAGCTGCGCCCGACTGATGAGCCCGTCGGCATCAAAAGCGCCGTCCGAATCGGATATCACGCCCCATGCGGTCAGAGCACTGACCGCGGGATACAGCGCATCCGAGGGCGCGAGGTCGGAGAACGAGCAGACACCCAAAACGGGGTTTTCCAGCAGAGAATACAGGGCCTGACAGGCTTCGCCGCGGGTCACGGTGAGTTCGGGGGAGAAACGGTTTCTCGGCAGAGCCGTCATATACGGCTCATGCTGCTCGGATGCGAAACGGGGCAGACCGGCGACGCGGTCAGACTCCCGCTGCGCGGCGATGACATAGCGGGACAGCTCCGGCGTGGGGGCAGGTTCCGTCGCCACGATCTCGTGAGGACCGCAGCCGGACAGAAGCAATATCAAGGTTACGCCGAGGGCGAAAAGTCGTTTCATGCCGTGTTCCTTTGAGGTAGATCCGAAAAGCTCGTTTCGGAAAAGCCCTTGTTTAAGGGCGCTTCCGAAAGAAGCTTTACCGCGTGGGAGACAGCGCTTTCGCGCTGTCTCCCATGTAATTTGGGAAAGCTTATTCGATGCCGATGAGGGAGCCGATCAGACCGTTGGGGTCTTTGACGGAAACGGTGGAGGATTCCTCGTCATAGCTCACGCCGATGCCGAACAGGCTCAGCAGATCGCCGAGAGAGAGGGAGTAGGTGTTGTCCTCGCCGTTCGCGTCCACGGTCACGCCGCCGACGGCGACACCGTTGATGTTGAGGGTAAGCGCTTCGCCCGCCGCGGCATCGTCATCCACGAGGATGACAACGCCCTCGTAGGTCTTGCCGGCCTCGAGTGCTTCGAGCTTCGTACCGGTGGAGATGTCGTAGGCTTCCTCGTCGTTGGACATGGCGCAGCCGACGTAGATCTCCAGACCCTCGCCGGTGATGCAGGCGGGATCGGCAACGGTGAGAGAGAAGAGGTTGGAGTCGCCGGTGACGTTCCAGACGGAGTTTTCGTCGATCGTCATGCGAACGCCCCAGAGGGTGTCATAGCTGTCGTTGTAGATGAAGTACTGGAGAGCGCGGTCTTCGCCGCTCATCTCGCCGGAGGCCTCGGGCAGTTCGTCTTCGGGGATGGCCGCGACCTGCTCGCGCCAGTAGTTGTTCCACGCGGCGAGTGTCGTGCCGACGACCGCGCCGTTCAGCTCGGCGTTTTCGAGGGAGAGATTCATCTTACGCATATAGTCCTCGTGCAGCACGTCGCCGTTCACGGTCATGTTTTTGAACACGACCTCGTCGCCGATGTACTCGGTGTCCGCCACGGGGTAGATGCCGGAGGCCATGGAGTCATAGATGAACTGGCTGTGCACGGCGATGCCGGTGCGGCTGACGAGCTCGCAGTTATCGAACACGAGCTTGCCGCTGTGGCTGCGGATGATGGCGCAGGCACCGGACTGATAGTCGTTCATCAGCTTGCGATAGCCGGTGGATTCCGTGACCCAGTCGTCATGGCTGGTGCCGTCGGCGAACTGGACGTCCTCGGGCATGGTGGAGATGTAGGCGTTGTTGAGGTAGGCGGTGGCCACGCTGTCGGGGCCGGACATATCCGCGTGCATCATGATGGGCTGATCGTAGGCGGCGATGATGGTGCGGCCGTCGGGCGTGATCTGGCCGTTTTCGGGCATGCCGTCGTAGGGGGCGGTGGCGGTGTCGTCCGCGGCTTCGAGGCTGTCCACGGTGAGGGTGGCGGTGCGGCAG
>JAZUEL010000029.1:0-6478 GCA_045640125.1 Oscillospiraceae bacterium | reverse complement strand
ATAATGGGGAAAAACGAACAAAGGATGCGAGCAATATGATCGAAAAACACGACTTCGGTGCTTATGAAAAATACACTCTCGCGGCGGGCGATATGCGCGTGGAGGTCACCACGCTGGGCGCGACGGTGACGAGCTTACAATACAAAGGGCGCGAGATGGCGCTCGGCTACGGCACGGCACAGGAATACCTTGACGGCGGCTGCTACATCGGCGCGGTCATCGGGCGCTACGCCAACCGCATCGCGGGCGCGAAATTCACGCTCGACGGCACGGAATACGCCCTCACCGCGAACGAGGGCAAAAACCAGCTCCACAGCGGTCCCAACGGCTTCGACAAGCGCCGCTGGACACCGGAGATCCTCTGCGCCAACAAGCTGCGCTTCGCCATCGGCTCCCCCGACGGCGACAACGGTTTCCCGGGAAAACTCGCCATGGCGGTGACCTACACCGTGCAGGACAACACCCTGCGCATCGACTTCGAGGGCGCGAGCGCCGCCCCCACCGTCTTTGCCCCCACCTCGCACCTCTATTTTAACCTCGACGGCGCAGACAGCGTGCTCGACACGAGCATCTGGCTCAATTCCGACTACTACCTGCCCGTCAACGACGAGAGCATCCCGCTCGAGCCCGCCGCGACCGAGGGCGACTTTGACTTCAAAAAGCCCCGCCCGCTCGGACAGAACTACGACCACTGCTTCATCACCGCCGGCGAGCACGCCGCCGCCGCGGTGTCCGGCAAGCTCACCATGGGCGTGTGGACGGACTTCCCCGCGCTTCAGCTCTACACCGGCCAGTTCCTCGCCGCGCCGCATCACGCCAATCAGGGCTTCTGTCTCGAGCCGGAGTTTCTGCCCGACAGCCCCAACCGTCCGGAGTTCCCCTCCACGGTACTGCGCCCGGGCGAGCACTTCCAGAAGTACGTCGAATACCGCTTCTTCGAAAAGGCGTAAGAGATGCGTGGCATGAAAAAAATCGCCGTGCTTTCGGCGCTGCTCATCATGCTGGCTTTCAGCGTCAGCGCCTACGCCGCAAGCGAGCAGAAAACCGTCACGGACAAGGGCGAGACACTCTATGTCTACCTGCTGGGCGGCGAGGAATTTGCCGTGAGAGCGGTGGACAAGATCGACTTCGAACGCAAAAATCCCGAGGCCGCACCGCTGATGCAGGACGCGGACGAAACCGCCTCCATCGCCGCCGAATTTCGCCGCATGACTGTCACGGATGCGCTGCTGAACGCCGTGCGTGAGGATGGGCGCGAGGCGGACATCACCCTCAACCGCTGCACCTACGAGGGCGCAATCACGCCGGAGTTCAGGACGGGTCGGCTGTGGAGCGGCAAGGGCGAAAGCCCTGTTTCGCTGACGCTGCTGAACGGCTCGGTCTGGACGGTGACGGCGGAAAGCCGCCTGACAAAACTCGCCATCGACCGCGGCTCCTCTATTGAGGGCGCGACCATGACCGTGGACGGCGAGGAAACGGAAATCACCGTCGGCGTGTACGAGGGCGACATCGTCCTCAGCCCCGCCGAAAAGGCCCTCTCCGCCGTCGAGATCAACGGCGAGGCCTACGTCACACTGGACTCCTTATTGCAAGCCATGAAATAAAAAAAGCGAGACCGTTCCGGTCTCGCTTTTATGCTGTCAGCCCTCGCTGTCGGGCACGCAGATGATCTGCTTTTTGTCAAGCATATCACACAATCATTAAACGAAGCTCAAAAAACACCGCACGAGCCGAAGTTTTCTTCCCTTGATTTTCCACGGAATGTATATTATACTTTTTCTGTTATCCTTGAGAAACCGATTCGGTGAGGTGATCTTGTGAAAAAGCTCATTCCGATCCTGCTGGCGCTGCTGACGCTGCTTTGCTCCTGCGGCAAAAGCGCCGTTTCCGGTCCGACGGTGAACGCCGTCGTCGCCGTCCGCTGCGATACCGTGGCGGGTCAGGCGGACTACATCCCCGCCGACGGGGTCATGCTGCCGGAGACCGAGCTTGCCGTGCCGGAGGGCGCGAGCGCCTATGACCTTTTCATGATGGCAGCCAAAAGTGTCCGGCTCGCCGTGGTCAACGACGGCAGCGAGCAGGCACCCTACATCACCGGCATCGGCGGCCTTTCCGCCGGAGAGTTTGGCAACTTGTCCGGCTGGCTTTTGTACATAAACGGCGAAATGGCCGTCGCCAACTGCAAGTCGATCATCCTCAGCGAGGGCGATCGGGTCGAATTTCTCTACAGCTGCGATTTCGGCGCAGACATTGAAGCATTACAATAATGGGAGACAGATAAATGAACGTATTGGAAGAAGCCATCGTTTTTGCCACGAACGCCCACGCCGGGCAGACCCGTAAAATGGATCACATCCCCTACATCCTCCATCCGCTGGAGGTCGCCGCCATCATCGGCAGCGTCACGGGCGATCTGGAGCTCATGGCCGCCGGCGTGCTTCACGACACCATGGAGGACTGCGGCGTGGAGGCGAAGGAGCTGAAAGCCCGCTTCGGTCCGCGCGTGGCAGCGCTGGTGCAGTCGGAATCGGAGGACCGCCAGTCCACCCGCCCCGCCGAGGAGACCTGGATGGAGCGCAAGTCCGAATCGCTGCTGATGCTGCAATACACCGCCAGTATGGACGTGAAATTCCTCTGGCTGGGCGACAAGCTCTCCAATATGCGTTCCTTTGCCCGCTCGTTCCGCAAGGACGGGCACGCGATCTGGAACAACCTCCATCAAAAAGATCCGCGGATGCACTGCTGGTATTACCGCACCATCCTCGAAAACCTCTCCGAGTTCAAGGGCACGGACGCTTATGAGGAGCTGAGCTTCCTCATCGACCGCGTGTTCGAGGGCGTGGAGCCCTACGACGGCGAAGAATAAACCCTATATCTAAAAGCGGGGACAGTCATCGCAGACTGTCCCCGTTTTTTGTTTTCAATCGACTTCATTCTTCCGTGTCGCCCGCTCCTTCGACGGTGCGGCTGTCCACCTGTTCCCAGTAATAATCCATCATGCGGTCTTTCATCGCCGCATAATCGTCCTCGTTCACGCGGTACCACACGCCCACCGACTGCTGCACCCAGCCGTCGCGGAAGTAGATGATGGGCCCCGACCAGTCGGAGAGGTTGACGGACACCGTCACGGGCGATTCCGTGGGCTCGCTTTCCGCCCGCTCCGCCGACACGTTCATCCGCCCGAGAAGCTGCACGAACTCCTGCGCCTGCTCGCCCTGCAAGCTCACATAGTCCTCCTCGCCGTCGCGCAGGAAGGTGATATACGCACCCGCCACGCTCATACCAACCGATTCTGCGGTCTCCTCGGATTCCTCACGGCTGTCCTGCGAATTGGCCATTTCCGTATTCATCGGCTCGACATATTCGCCGTTCGCCACAGCGATGGCGCGGGCGATGTCCGTCCGCAGCGCATCAAGCGTGCCGCCCTCAAAGGCCGCCTCGACGGTCTTGGCGGCGATCTGCATATTCTGGAGCTGCTCGCCGGTGCTGATGCGGTAGTATACCGGCCCGCAGACATCGCTCACCTTGACGGTCAGGCAGCCGCCGGTGAAGGTGAAGGTCTGCGTAGACCCGTCCGCCATGGTGAACACATAGTCCTGCACGGTGTTGAGGTCAACGGTCTGGTCGGGATTGGCTTCAATGGAATCCACCGTCGCATCCCGCAGCAGCTCGAACACCTGCCTGACCATATCCGCGTCCTCGTTCGACAGCGTCGCGCCGCCATTGGCGCGCCGTCCGACCGATACGGGGGGCTCGGATTCGAAATTCTCGGCAAAAGCGGTGACCGCGTCGCTGTAATAGAGGTCAAAGATGCCGAAGCCCTCGCTGTACGCGGGGAACGGAATGTCCCACAGCGCCTCGCCGCCGCTCACGGTATAGTCGCCGGATACGCAGCGCAGCGCCTCGCCCGCGAAGCGGATATCCCGCGTGGAGCCGTCCGCCATGGTGAAGCGGAACACGGTCTCCGCCGCCGCATCGGTGCTCTCCGTCCGCTTATCCGTCGCCGTCATGCTGCGCAGCGCGTCGCAGGCCTTGATGATGGATTCGCGGTCAAACACGGGGGAGAAATAGCCCTCCGTCCCCTGTCGGCTCAGCGCCACGGGGGTATCGTCGTAATAGCTGCTCATGAAGCTGTCCCAGCCCAGAATCTCCGAAACCGCCGTCGGCTCAAACACGCTTTCGACCGCCGCCGTTTCCGTCATTTCCGTCCCGGGAAGCAGGCTGACGTAATCGCCGCAGCCGCAAAGCCCCAGCAGCATCACCGCCAAAAGCAAACCCGCAAAGATTCGTTTCATATCTTTATCACCCTTGGTTTTAATCTATCATGGAATGATATATTATAACACATTCCGCCCGCTTTGTAAAATCTACATTTTTGAAAGAACACCGCGCCTATTGCCTCCCCTGCGCAAGGGGTGCCCCCTTTATTCAAAATCGCAACCCAGCGAAGCGGTTGCGATTTTGAGAGGAAGATGGAAGCTTCGGATATGGAATTTTTGCCCTAAGGCAAAAATGGAATGGAGAAGCTTTCATCTGACGAAGCCGAAGCTCATTTTCCGGTTGTCGCACAGGCACGCCACCCGCTCCGCGCCGCATCGCCGCGCAAAGCGGAACACACCGTCACCGGCTTCGAGGATTTCCACCGTGCCCTTTCGGAGCGGCAGACTGCCGTTTTTCAGTGCCGCGAGCTGGCGGTAAAACTCCGTGAGCATCCTATCCTCCCGCCCCCACGGGAAGCACAGCCGGTTCATCGGGTCGCGCCCGCCCGCGAGCCCCGCCTCGTCGCCGTAGTAGATGACGGGCGAGCCGGGCAGACAAAACTGCAAAAAGGCCGCGAGCTTCCGCCTCGGCAGATCGGGCAGCGCCGTCGCCAGACGCTCCGTGTCGTGCGTGCCCAGCACGCTCATGGTGCAGTCCAGCGCGGCGGCGGGGTAGTGCTCCGCGAGCGTCCGCACCGTCTCCGCCAATGCCGTGCCGTCGTCCGCGCCGGACGCATAATCCAAAATCGCTTTTCTGAACGGATAATTGATAACGCCGTCGAGCTCCGCGCCCGTGAAATAGCGGCGGCGAACGCCGTAGGCGAGCTTGTTGGAGGCATCCTCCCAGACCTCGCCGAGCACGACCGCCTCGGGCTTCAGCTCCTTCACCCGCGCACGCAGCAGCGCGATGAACTCGTCCGGCAGCTCATCCGCCACATCGAGCCGGAAGCCGTCCGCCCCCGCGCGCAGCCAGTGCGCCACCACGCTGTCCTCGTCCCGCAGGATAAAATCGAGGTAGGACGGTGTCAGCTCGCGCACGTTTGGAAGCTCCGGATTTCCCCACCAGCAATCGTATTTTCCGCTATTTTCTGAAAAACTGTACCACTCTCTATGCAAATTAGCGGTATTTCCCGTCCTGTTTCCTCCACTGAAGCGCCCGTCCACATCAAAATAGCGCGAGATCGCGCCGGTATGGGAGAACACGCCGTCGAGGATGACGCGCATCCCGCGCGCGTGCGCCCTGTCGCATAAATCGGCAAAATCCGACTCCGTGCCGAGCAGCGGGTCGATGCGCTTATAATCCGCGGTGTCGTAGCGGTGGTTGGAGCGCGCCATAAAAACGGGGTTGAGGTAGAGCGCGCGCACGCCGAGACCGTGCAGATAGTCGAGCTTTTCCGCGATGCCGCGCAGATTGCCGCCCGCAAAGTCGCTCGCGTCGGCGGTGTGCGGCGTGAAGCCGTCAAAATCGCAGAGCTCAAAGGGCGTGAGCTTGTCGCGCAGATCGCAGTCGCCGGACTTGTAAAAGCGGTCGGGGAAGATCTGATAATAGACCGCGCCGCGGAAGTCCTCCGGCGGGGCGTAGTCCGCGGGCAGCACGCTCATCTGCCAGTCCTCGCCCGCCTCCATATTGGTGCCGTCGCCGTTTTTATAGAGATGGTAGCTGCCGTTTTTGTCGCGGATGGAGAAGCGGTAAAAATGCAGCGCGGGCGCATCGGGTGTCCACGCCGCACAGAATACATCGTAAAGCCCCTCTGTGCCGGTTTTGGCAAAGGGAATATGCAGCCCCTCCGCTTCGAGCGCGAGCTCATATGCCCCGCACTCGGCGGGAATTTTTACGCAAAACCACGCCGCTTCGCCCACGCGCAGCGTCCCGATGGGGCGTTTGTGCGCCGGATCACGGCTGTTATATAAAATGAACATACGCAACTCCTATGAGATAGTTATTTTGCCAAAACAAGTTTTGGCAAAATAAAACCCCCGGCTGGCTATTCAGTCGGGGGATTTTATCTTAGCCGATGGCGTTCAGCTTTTTGGCCATAGCGGATTTCTTGCGAGCCGCGTTGTTCTTATGGAGCAGGCCCTTTGCCGCCGCCTTGTCAACGGACTTCACAGCAACCTTATAGGTTTCAGCCGCCGCCGCGTTGTCGCCGGACTGGACCGCCGCGTCGAATTTCTTCAGTTCGGTCTTCAGAGCCGACTTCTCCGCACGGTTCTTCTCG
>JAZUEL010000028.1:0-9633 GCA_045640125.1 Oscillospiraceae bacterium | reverse complement strand
CCCAAGCCCCCTGCTCATCCGGCTCTGTCTCGGCGGACTATATCTTCGTCAGCCACGGACACCGCGACCAGGTCGGCGACGCGGCGGAGATCGCCAAACGCTGCGGCTCCGTCCTCGTCTCCACGGCACACCTCACGCCCGCCCTGTTTTCCGACCGAAAATACAAGACTCTCTCCGGCAACCTCGGCGGCTGGGGGGGGGTTCCCTTCGGGCGCGTCAAGTTCGTCAGCGCCATCCATTCCAGCGGCGTCCCCGGGGCGCTCGCCTGCGGCTTTGTGTTCGACATGGGCGGCAAGCGCGTCTATTTCGCGGGCGATACCGCGCTGACCTGTGACATGGCATTGTTAAAGGACGAGGCCATCGACCTCGCCCTGCTGCCCATCGGCGACTTCTACACCATGGGCCCCGCCGACGCCATCCGCGCCGCGAAGCTCATCGAGCCGAAAATGGTCGTCCCCATGCACTACGACAGCTTCCCCTCCATCCGGCAGGATGCGGACAAATTCGCCGCCGACTGCACCGCCGCCGGCTTCCCCTGCACCGTCCTCGGCATCGGAAAAAGCATGGAGCTGTAAGCACCCCGATATACAGTAACCCGAGCGGCCTCCCTGCCGCTCGGGTTTTCTTATTCGGATTTATTCAAGGCTCGGACGACCTCCACTCTCGTGTGACATCCGGTTTTTTTCAGGATGTTGGATATGTGAAAGCGGACTGTGCTTTTGGAGATGTAGCACCGATCCGAGATCTCATCATCGGACAGCCCCTCCGACAGGCACTGAAGCACTTCGGATTCTCTTGCGGTCAGAGCGTATCGTTCGGCGAAAAGCGTCAGGCGTTTTTCCGGGGAAAAATTCGACGGAGAATAGAGCTTGCTGCAATACAACGCGAAAAGCAGGATCAGCGGCGCAAAGAACACGGCGGTAACGATCAGCACGGCAATATCCGGGATATTCGCATCGATGAGCAGGAAGGACAACAGAGCCTCCACGAGCCGCGAAATGCACAGCCCCAAAGGCGCAAGCGGGAGCCATCGGCCGTTCTTTGCTCCGAAATCGGTGAAGGTGCAGATGCAGCAGACGGAGAGAAATCCGCGAAACAGATAGCTCAGGGAAAGAGCGATCGTACCGTTGACACCGCCGGCGAAAAGGGCTGTTGCGATCACCGGATAGGTCAGGCTCGCCAGGGTCGTGAGCCCTCCGACAAAGCGGCTTTTATCGTGAATGACGCCTGCGGCGATCAATCCGACGGCATAAAACAGCCGCGTCAGATTCCAGTTGACATCTTCACTTTGCGGCAGGGAATAATACAGACCCGAGCCGGTGACCGAAATGATCACCATAATGACAAGGATCGAAACGACATAAAGAAAATACGGCGGTTTTTCCCGCTTTTCTTCCCCTTCGGGCGGCAGAACGATATCGTCGGAAAACAGGACGAGCCCCAGTGTCACAGCCATAAGGACAAGATAAACGGCCGTGATCCCTTTCGACGTTAAGAACGTGCCGTCATCCGCCAGAGACAGGAGATAGGTTCCCGCACTGCCTATGGCATAGGCCGCTCCGTAACAGAGCCCCGTATGCTTTGCGGGAACGGCGGCAGCCAGCATGGTAAGGTAGAAGCCGAAATAGACGCCGATCAAGAGGTTGAAAACAAATCCGAACAGGACGATCAAAACCCCGTTCGCGCACAACTGCGAAAGGGTCATAAAAATGCCGCCGATCAAAAGCAGAGAGACAAACAGGCGTTTTCTGCCGAA
The DNA here is from genome assembly GCA_045640125.1 of Oscillospiraceae bacterium. GTDB lineage: Bacteria > Bacillota > Clostridia > Oscillospirales > Oscillospiraceae > CAJOIG01. The sequence goes on along the minus strand of JAZUEL010000028.1, from coordinate 7,877 downwards.
GAAGGAGGGCTTACGCCAAAGTCCCAACGCAAACGCGGCAATGCCGACCGCCTGCAGGATGTAGTTCCAGCCGGAGGTGATCCGGTCCACCCTTACGCCGTCGTACAGCTCCATGAGGCGGTAGAACTGAGACATATAGGCAGACCCGGTATACAAAAAGCAAACCGCGATAATTCCGCCGTAAATCAGAAACACATTTTTCCTGAGCTGCATATTGTCCTCCCCTCATTCCGAATGCATAGCGATCTATTGTCATTTTACACGGAAATACGGCAAAAAACAAGGAAATCCCCCCTACCTATCATGAATCAAACAGGCATGTTGGCCGCTTCAAGCGACAACTTTGCATAAAACCGGTGTATAATCGGGATGCCGATGCAGCGTCGTGAAAGAAACGGTTTGATGCATCGCCTTCAAAATACAGGCAGGAAACACAATCTTCCTGCGCTGTGCGATTTAAGGAGGAACGCTTATGAAAGCAGCCATGAAGAAAACAATAGGGGTGCTCATCGCACTGATCCTCATGCTCGGGATGCTGCCCGCAACGGCATTTGCGGCATCGCATTCGATCACCGTCACCACCGACGGTCACGGGACGGCAGCAGCTCCCGCAAACGCAGAAGAGGGCGATATGATCGTGTGGATCAACCTAACGCCGGATGACGGTTATGTATTCGACAGTTGTACCGCCACAGGAATTGCCGAGGGGGACATCGGCAGTACATACAGTGTGCAATACAGCGCTTGGCCGGTCGTCGGCATTTGTATCTACGAGATGCCCGGTAATGATATTTCATTCCATGTCACCTTTGCGGAAGCCGTGACCGTGACGTATGACGCCAACGGCGGTATACCGGGAGATCTGTGGTCGGATTCCACGCGCATAAAGAAGGGTACGACCGAAGCGCTGAATATTTTTGATGCGGAAATCATTTCTCCGCCGGAAGGCATGGATTACGACGGCGTTAAGATCAACGGTGAACGCTTCGGCCCCACGGATCCGTACACCTATAACGCGAACGCAAGCATAGTCTATCAATGGAAGCACCCGAATGTCCATACCGTACTCTATGACTGTAACGGAGGCACTTCGATAGACGGATGGAGCAATAGTTTTGAGTCTGTTACCGGCGAAGAATTGACCCTGCCCACAGAGGAGGATGTTCTGTCGGTCGTAACTCCTCCCGAGGGACAAGAGCTTGTGGGTTTTGAGATCGACCGCGACGGCAAAGTCCACGCGCCGGGCGAGACCTATATCATGCCTGACCATGATATTACCGTCAAAGCCCTATGGCGCGACATCACCCCGAAGATCACGGTAAGCTTTGACCTAAACGGCGGAACAAAGGGCAGCGGATGGGCCGACAGCATCGAGCTGACGGTCGGCTCCACGGAAAGCGTTCCGGAAAGCTCCGAGCCCATGGCGATAGCCCCCGAAGGAAAAGAGTATGCCGGCATGGAAATTGGCGGCGTGGAATATGCGCCCGGTGCTGAATATACCGTTCCCGATCATGCGGTCACCGCCAAATTCATGTGGAAAGATCACATTCACAGCTACACCGATGAGCTCGTCGCCCCCACCTGCACCGAAAAAGGCTTCACCAGACACAGTTGCGAAGGCTGCGGCGACACCTATACGGACAGCTTCGTAGACGCTCTCGGTCATAAGGACGCAGACAAGGACGGCAAGTGCGACCTTTGCGGCGGCGACCTTTCCGGACGCGGAGATAAGGGCAGGGATATGAAATCGCCCAAAACCGGCGATTCCGCGCAGGTGCTGACATGGCTTTCCCTGATGCTCCTTTCCGGTGCATCCCTTGTCTGCACCGTGATGATCGGCAGGAAAAAGGCTGACAAAAGATAAGGACGTCCCGTTATAACAGAGCATAAAAAGTCTCCCGTTTCCCACGCGGAAACGGGAGACTTTTTCAGTTTGCGGTCGGAAGCTGCACGAAAAAGCGGTTGACGCCGTTTTCGCTCTCCGCCCATATTTTGCCTCGGTGCTCCGTCACGATCGAGCGGGCGATGGAAAGACCGAGCCCGTAGCTTTGATCCATGCTCCGCACCGTATCGAGCCGCACGAAGCGCCCGAAAATGCTTTTCAGCTCCGCTTTGGTCAGTGTCTCACCGCAGCTCGCCACGCACAGCGTACACGAGCGGCTGCCCGTCCTTGCAAGCGACAGAGCCGCCATGCTGTTCGGAGCGGAATATTTCTGCGCATTATCGAGCAAAATTTCCAGCACCTGCCGGAGCTTATCCGCCTGCCCGATGACCCGGATATCCGGCTCGACCTCGGACACGAAGCCGAGCCCCTTTTCATAAAACAGCGGCTCAAAGCACAGCACGGCTTCCTCGGTCACGGCGCTGAGATCGACTGTCTCACGCGGCTTCTCTTTCTGCCTTCCGTCCAGCCGCGCCAGCTCCAGCATCCCCTCCACGAGCCCGCGCATCTGCTGCGCCATCGTGAGGATGCTGCCGGAGAGCTTTTTCTGCTCCTCCTCGCCGTATTCCTGCGTTTGCAGCATTTCCGCGTCCGTCATAATGACCGTCAGCGGTGTTTTCAGCTCGTGTGAGGCATCCGCGACAAAGCGGCGCTGCTCGTCCCACGCCCGCTCCACAGGCTTGACCGCCCAGTGCGCGAACAGGACGCTGATGCCGAAAAACACCGCGAGTGCCGCCAGAAACAAAACGCCGCAGAGCCGTCCCAGCGAGCGGAGCGTGCTTCCCTCCGCCGAGGCATCCATGAATATGACCCGCTGCCCCGTGAGAGTATGCGCGCGCAGCCAGCGCAGATCGTACTGTTTGATCGTGCCGCTTTCCGCATCGCTGTTCAGCGCCTCGTTCAGAAGCTCCAGCAGCGCATCATCGTCCGTGAGATCGAACCAGCCGTTGGAATCCGCCACCGTCACGCGCCCGAACATGGAGATGTTCAACACAAAATAAGGTCGCCGCGTCTGCTCCCCGTGGAGCTGCGCGGAGGAAAAGGGATCGGCGGTAAGCGTTTCGCGCATGAGCTCCATGCTCTCCTGCGCGAGCTGATGACGCGTCACCTGCATCATGAGCCCGAAGATGCCGAGCAGCATGACCGTGACGATGAGCATCACAATGCAGACAAAACGAAGCCGCAGTTTTTTCAGCATTCTTCGTCCACCTCCAGATGATAGCCCATGCGCCGCACCGCCTCGATGCGGACGTTGGAGCCGATGCTTGCAAGCTTTTTGCGCAGAAAGCCCACATAGACCTCCACATGGTTTTCCACGGCGTTGGACTCAAAGCCCCACACTTTTTCCAATATCATTTCCTTGGACAAAATGCGCTCGCCGGACTGCATCAGCATCCGCATCACGTCAAATTCCCGCGCCGAAAGACGCAGCTTTTTCCCGCCGCAGAGCAGCATACCCGTGGCGAGGTCAAGCGCGGTATTGCCCGCCTGCAGCTCGTCCACCTGCTCGCCTTGACGACGCAGCAGCGCGTGGACGCAGGCCAACAACTCGCGGCTGTCAAAGGGCTTGGTGAGGTAGTAGTCCGCACCGGCATCCAATCCCTGCACACGGTCATCGAGACCGGAACGCGCCGTGAGCATCAATATGGGCGTGCCGCAGCGGGCGGCTCGCATACGACGAGCCACCTCATAGCCGTCGAGCTTCGGCATCATCACGTCGAGGATGACAAGGTCATACACGCCCAAGAGCGCGTATTCCAGCCCTGTTTCCCCGTCGAACACCGCATCGACCTCGTAGCCCTTGCCGCGCAGCATCATGCCGAGCGATTCCGCCAGCAGCTTTTCGTCCTCAACTACTAAAATCTTCATAGTTTCACTTCTTATTCTTTTATATTGCAGCTATTATACTATCTTTGACGGCTGAAGCAAAGCTGAAAAATAATTTGCAGTTTTTTTCAGTTTGGATTCAGCGTTGACACATACAATACAAACAATGAAACATTCCGCAAAAGGAGCCTCGTTATGAACGAACAAAACGATTTTAACAACATAAACAATGCTGCACCCCTTACGCCGGAGAACGCGAAACACGACGGCGAGTACCACTACTTCCGCCCCGATGAGCCGCTGCGCACCGCCGCTCCTCAGCCGACCTACACCGCCTATTCCTCCGCGCCGACGGCGGTGCCCGCTGCTAAAAAGCCGAAAAAGGAGCATAAGGCGCTCAAGGTCATCACCCTGATCCTCGTCTGTGCGATCCTCGGCGGTGCGTGCGGCTTCGGCGGAAGTCTTCTGGCGAAGCGTCTGACGGACGACAGACCCGCCACCACCGCCTTCAACCGCGCCCTGCACAAGGATACCGAGGTCACGCTCAACTACGTCGGCGGGGGCGAGCTGCTCTCCGCCGCGGAGCTGTATGCCAAAAACGTGAACTCCACCGTCGGCATCACAACCTCCATCACCACCAACTTCTGGGGCTACCAGACGACCTCCGCCGCCTCCGGCTCCGGCTTCATTCTCTCCGCCGACGGCTATATTCTCACCAACTACCATGTCGTCGAGGATTCCAACTCCATCACCGCCACGCTCTACTCCGGCGACAGCTATGAAGCCGAGCTCATCGGCTATGACGACTCCAACGACATTGCCGTTTTGAAGATCGCCGCCGAAGACCTCACACCCGTCACCATCGGCTCCTCCGACTCGCTCAACATCGGCGACACCGTCATCGCCATCGGCAACCCGCTCGGCGAGCTGACCTTCTCGCTGACGCAGGGCGTTGTGTCCGCGCTTGACCGCGACGTGACGCTCTCCAACGGTGTCACCATGGCGCTCATCCAGACCGACTGCGCCATCAACGCCGGCAACTCCGGCGGCGCTTTGTTCAATATGTACGGCGAGGTCATCGGCATTACCAACGCCAAGTATTCCGGCAACAGCATGGGCGAGGCCTCCATCGACAACATCGGCTTTGCCATCCCCATCGACTCCGTGGCGAACATCGTTATGAGCATCGTGGAAAAAGGCTATATCGTGAAGCCCTATATCGGCGTGCGCGTGTCCGATGTCAGCGCCGATGCGCAGGATTACGGTCTGCCGCAGGGTGCCGCCATCAAGGAGGTCTCCGAGGGCGGTCCCGCCGACAAGGCCGGTATGCAGGAAAACGACATCGTCACCGCCGTCAACGGCACCCCCATCACCAGCCGCACGGAGCTGACGGACATCGTCTCCAACTCCGAGATCGGCGATAAGCTCGTGCTGGACGTGTGGCGGCAGAATGAGACGCTGAAAATTACCGTCACGGTCGAGGAGAGCGTCAAGGAGGCGCTGCCCGAGCCGCAGGAGGAGCAGCCCGCCCAAAGCGGCGATCCCTACGGCGGCTACGGCGACGGCGGCATCCCCATCGACCCCTTTGAATTTTTCCGTCAATTCGGATTTGGATTCTAAAAAACTTTTTGAATATCGTAAAAAAGGCTTGATTTCATCGACGGGATATGATATAGTCGCTTGTGCGATATTTTGAAAAGGATGATTGAAACTATGCAACTCGTTTTGACTATACTTCAGCTGCTCTCCGGCCTCGCCGTTACCGTCGTCGTTCTGTTCCAGAGCGGCAAGCGCTCCGGTCTTTCCGGCGCGATCGCCGGCGGTGCCGATACCTTCATGACCAAGACCAAGGCCAAGACCTGGGATGCCCGTCTTGCGAAGGCGACCAAGTGGTGTGCCATCGTGTTCGTCGTGCTGACGCTGGTTCTGAATTTCATTTGATATAGATTTTTGAAAGTCCGCTCCGCTACGGAGCGGACTTTTTTATTTTCCTGTAAATCACAGTTGACTTTTGGACGATACCAAGGTTTATTATTAGTGTGTAGGTTTATGTTATTAATTTTTATAAATAGACAGGAGGCATTGCAGGATTGGAAAAAGTCTATACAAACCTGACGACCGGCGGCCCCATTTCCGTCTATGTTGAAGACGGAAAGATCACCCGCATTCGTCCGCTGCAAGTACCCGAAGAGGATTACCCCAAGGCCTGGACCGTCACCGATAAAAACGGCAAGGTCTATCAGCCCCCCAAGGCCATGCGCGTGGCGCAGAACATCATGGCGGAGAAGAACCGTCTTTATTCCGAAGACCGCATTCTCTACCCCATGAAGCGCGTGGACTGGGACCCCAAGGGTGACCGTCACCCCGAGACCCGCGGCATCTCCGGCTACGAGCGCATCAGCTGGGACGAGGCCGCCACCATCATCGCCGACGAGATCAACCGTCTCGCTCCCCGCGATGAAAACGGCGTTTTCGACGGCCACGCCATCACCGCCCTCACCGGCTCCCACCACAACTGGGGCATCGTCGGCTACAAGATGGCTCCCTTCGGGCGCTTCTTCTCCATGCTCAACTACACCCCCGTGCTGGATAACCCCGACTCCTGGGAAGGCTGGATGTGGGGCGCTCCCCATATGTACGGCTTCTACTGGCGTCTCGGTCAGCCCGAGCAGTTCGACCTGCTGCAGGACGCTTTCAAGAACACCGACATGGTCGTGTTCTGGTCGAACGACCCCGACTCCACCCACGGCATCTACTCCGGTCAGGAGTCCAACATCTGGCGTGTGTGGATGAAGGAAATGGGCATGAAGTGCGTGTTCATCGACCCCTTCTACAACTACACCAACGCCGTCATGGACGGCACCTGGTTTGCTCCCCGTCCCGGCACCGATACGGCGCTCGCCGCCGCCATCGCCTACCAGTGGATCGAGGACGACACCTATGACCACTTCTATGTCGAAAACCGCACCATCGGCTTCGACGAGTTCAAGGCCTACATAACCGGCGCCGAGGACGGCGTTGCCAAGACCCCCGAGTGGGCGGCCGAAAAGTGCAACATCCCCGCCCGCCGCATCCGTGCGCTGGCGAAGGAATGGGCCTCCAAGCGCGTGGCGCTCGCCGGCGGCGTGCGTGGCGGCGAAGGCTCTGCCTGCCGTACCGCCTACGGCACCGAGGAAGCCCGTATGCTGATCGCCCTCGCGGCCATGCAGGGCTTCGGCAAGCCCGGTGTCTCCATCTGGGGCACCACCATGGGCGCGCCCGCGGACTACACCTGGTTCCCCGGCTATGCCGAGCCCGAATCCCAGATGGGCAAGTCCAGCGCTGCCAACATCAAGTACGCCGCTTCCAACGTGAAGCAGCGTCTGTACCGCATCAACTACCCCGAGGATATCATGAACGGTCACGGCGAGTTCATCGGCGACGGCTTCTGCGGCCAGAGCCTTGAGCAGCAGTTCACCCACCATGAATACCCCATCGAGGGCAAGGTCAAGATGCTGTGGCGCTACGGCGGCTCCTTCATGGGCACTATGACCGAGACCAACCGCTATGTCCAGCTCTACCGCCATGTCGGCGAGAACCAGCTCGACACCGTCATCAACCAGGACTGCTGGTTCGGCGGCGAAGCCAAGTATGCCGACCTCATCCTCCCCGCCTGCACCAACCTCGAGCGCAACGACCTCGGCGAATGGTCCGTCGGCGGCGGCTACACCACCCATGCCGAGATCGGCAACAACTGGCGTGTCATCGTGCGCGAGATGAAGTGCGTGGAGCCTCTCGGCGAGTCCAAGAGCGACTACGAGATCTTCCAGGAGATCGCCAAAAAGCTCGGCGTCTGGGAACAGTACACCGACGGCGGCAAGCAGGAAGACGACTGGGCCGAAGCCTACTGGAACATCTCCGAGCTGTCCAAGCGCGTCAGCTGGGAAGAGTTCTGCAAGAAGGGCTATTACATCGTCCCCGTCCCCGAGGACTACGAGCCCCATCCCGCGTTCCGCTGGTACTATGAAGGCCGCGACTGCGACACGCAGGACTACCTCAACAAGAAGATCAAGACCGAAAACAACATGAACACGCTCGAGCCCACCGAAAACTCCAAGGAGCTCGGCAC
>JAZUEL010000027.1:0-10081 GCA_045640125.1 Oscillospiraceae bacterium | reverse complement strand
GTGCAAACATTGTTGCGCACCAGCTCCTGCATCTTCTACGCGGTATCAGGGCAGAGCATAGCAGTGCTTTTGGGCGTCCCGGCAGCCGGGGAGGCGGTTGACGGGAGGGCGTTTTCGCCCTGCAGGAGATACGCCGGCTCTATGAGCACGCCGTCATTTGCAATGGCGGCAACATAGCGCAGCATGGTGTACGGACAGACCTGGTCAATGCTCTGGCCAATACCGCTCCAGGCAAGCCCCGGATCACCGACAAATTCCAGCGGATAGTTGCCGGTGGCGCCTTCCATGCCGTCCAGCGAGTGCGGGGAAAGAAAACCGAGATCCTGCACATATTTCACCATGGTGTTCTGACCGAGCTTCACGGTGACCTGGGCAAAAGCGCAGTTGCAGGAATTGGCGAGAGCTTCGGCAAAGGTCTGCGTGCCGTGCACGCCGTCACAGGTGATCTTTACCCCGGCAATGTCATATTCACCGCCGCAGGTGAAGGTCATTTCCTCCAGAGCGGGCAGATTTTCAATGGCGGCTGCGGCGGTAACGAGCTTGAAGGTGGAGCCCGGGGTGTACGTGCCGCGCAGAGCGCGGTTAAAGTAAGCCCCGTCTTCAATCACGTAGGAGCTGTTGGAAGGATCGACCGACGGGGAGGAGACCAGCGCAAGCACTTCACCCGTGCGATAGTTCATGATCAACACCGTGCCTCTGCCGGTTTCACCCTCCTGGCCGTTTTTCACAAGCAGCTTCCAGGCAAAACTGTTGACGTCGGCATCCACGGAGATGCGCATCGAACCGCGACGGCCGCCTTTTGTGCCGTTGATATAGTCATAGCTCTCCGCGCTGTTCCAGAAGCGGGTGAGCGCGCCGCAGCCGGTCATACCCGCATAGTCGCCCGTCACATGGTAATTGGCGATGCGGGTGTTCACATCGGGCGAATAGCCTTTGCCGTTGCGGTTGAAGGAAGCTAACATTTTGCCGCTCCGGTCCAGGAGCTCGCCTTCGGCGGATGCATCGAACCCGGAGAAGAACATAGCCCATTTTCTGCCGGAGACGTATTCATCACGGATGAAGAGGCAGAGACCTGCCACCACGGCCAGCGCCAGCAGAACGGTGAAAAGACCGCGGGAACGTATCTTTTTCATTCTGCCCTCCTCCTGAAAAGATGCTTCTTTTCTTTGCGCGGAACGGCGGGCAAGTCATAATAATCCTGCTCATCGGCCACGCGGATGCCGTTTTCCTCTTCCCAGGTGGGAATCTTTTTCACCGGATTGACGGCGAAGGAGGCGCCGCGCCGGTTGTCCGCACCTTTGAAAAAGGCCATCATCATCCAGCAGGAAATGAGGGAGCTGCCGCCGCGGGAGACGAACGGGAAGGTGACGCCCGTAAACGGCAGCATGTCCAGCGAACCGAAAACGTTGAGCGCCAGCTGCACCAGCAGCATCGAAGCACCTGCGCAGGCGGTGATGGAATAGAAGGCAGAGCGGCCCGTGCGTGCAGACTTCAGAGCAAAAAAAGCCAGAAGCACGATGGAGAGCACCATGCACACGGCAACGACCAGCCCCTGCTCTTCACACACGAAGGCAAACACCATGTCCGTTTCAGAGTAGGTGATATTCTTGAGCCATCCTGCTCCGGCGCCCTTGCCTACAAGACCGCCGGAAGCTGCAGCGGAAATCGCATGTGCCTGCTGATAGCCAGCGGCATAAACATCTTCCCACACGTGGCCCCAGGTGGCAAAGCGCCGCGCAATGTACGGCTTTACGGTGAGCGCCAGCACACCGGCGAGCACGGCGCCGGTAATGGCCAGCAGTACGGTAGCCAGGGAGCCGGAGCGCATGAAGGAGATGACAAGAAACGTAACAAAGAAGATGAGCGCCGTGCCGAAGTCGCCCATGAGCGCAAGACAGCCGACGCACGCGGCGGAAAAGCCGATGAACATGAGCAGGTTGCGGTTGACGAACAGCCTGTCCAGTGTCGCCGCGCCGACGTAGATGTAGCAGATCTTGACGAACTCGGACGGCTGCACGGAGAAGCCGCCGATCTCGATCCAGTTCTGCGCGCCGTAGGTGACCTTGGCGAGCAGGAGGTTTGCCGCGAGCAGCACCAGTGCCGCGATGCCCATGGGCCAGCGCAGCTTCTTCACCCGCGTCAGATCGCGCGTCCAGAGCGAGAGGATGATGAAGGCGACGATGCCCGCGAGGATCAGGATGAGCTGCTTGAGCATACTTTCCGGCGTGGACGATGCCACGACGGAAAGCCCCAGCGTCGTGAGGAAAAAGGCAAGCGTGTCCGTCTCAAAGCCGGTCGTTCCGAGCGAGCGGAGGATGAAGAAATACGCCCACTGCATACAGCACAGCGCCGCGAAGGCGAGCGCCACGCTGCTGTCCGCGTCGGGATTCAGGATCATCTGCTGAAACGCGAGCAGAATTTGCAGCACGGTGAGATAGAGGAAAGTGCCCGCCGGACGCACGCGCCGCCCGGGCTCGTGGCGGTATTGCAAAAGCCCCGCACGCTCCTCCTCGGTCAGATCGACGAAGCGGCAGGGGATGCGCCCGAGCTTGAGCACGTCCGCATCCTCGATGGGAAGACCCTCCTCGCCGACGCGCTCGCCGTTCACTTCCGTGTGCGCCTTGCCGAGCGGGTAGACCCGCCAGTCGCCGTCCGCCGAGCGCATAAGCACGGCGTGGGTCTTCTGCACGGTGTCGGACTCGAGCCGCGCGTCGCAGGAGCGGGCGCGTCCGAGGATGCACTCCCAGTGCCGCAGGGGCAGCAGGGTCTCGTCCGGCAGATAGAGGTAGCCCCATGTCTCCGGCTCGTATCGCTCGGACAGCATACTACGCACACAGCGCAGCAATATCAGCACCGCGAGCAGCGGCACCAGATAGCGGGTCGCGAGCGCGAGGATCTCCGCGCCGCGCCCGAACAGAAAATCGGTCCAGTCAAAATCCAAGAGCGTATCTCCTATATAAGAAAGCTGATACTATACCTAGTTTACCCTATATTATACACAAATGAGAATTTGTTGACAACAGCAGATCGAATCACTACAATAAAAAACATGAAAATGAAAACGTGGCTCTGGGCGCTGCTGCTGACGGTCATCGCGCTGGCGGGCGCGGGGCTATATCTCCTGCACGGAAGCGCCGGCACGGTGGCGACGGTCTGGCTCGACGGCGAGTGCATCCGCACCATCGACCTCGCGGCGGTCGCCGCGCCCTATGAATTTGATATTGTGAGCGAGTACGGTGTCAACACCGTCCGCGTCAGCCACGGCGAGATCGCGGTGGTCAGCGCCGACTGTCCGGAGCAGATCTGCGTCAACCAGGGGACGATCTCGTCCTCCGCCATTCCCATCACCTGCCTGCCGCACAGGCTCGTGATCCAGATCGAGGACGAATGAAATGAAAACAACAAAAAAACTGGTGCTCATGGCGCTGCTGACGGCGCTGAGCCTCGGAATATGGGTCATCGAGGCGCAGATCCCGCCGCTTGTGCCCGTCCCGGGCGTGAAGTTGGGGCTTGCGAATATCGTGACGCTCGCGGCGATGGTGCTGCTCGGCAAGCGTGAGGCGGGGGATATCCTGCTGGCGCGGGTCGTGCTGGGGAGTATGTTCGCGGGCAGCTTCTCCGCGATCCTCTTCTCGCTCGCGGGCGGCGTGCTCGCGTGGGCGGTCATGGCGCTGACGCTGAACGCCTTTTCCGAAAAGCAGATCTGGATCGTGAGCGCATTCGGCGCGCTCGCGCATAACGCGGGACAGCTTGCGGCGGCGATCGCGGTGACGAAAACGCCCTCGCTTCTCTGGTACGCCCCCGCGCTGGCGGCATCGGCGGTGGTCACGGGCGTATTCACCGGCCTTGCCGCGATGTATCTCCTCCGCGCCACAAAGCGATTTGTGAAGACCGAAGAAACATAAAAACAGACCGAAGGGAATGTGAAAAGAATCCCTTCGGTCTGAATTTTTTATTCGCTTATCGCCTCAAACAGCGTCCATTCGCCGTCTGTCAGGACGATGAGACCGTCCTCGGTGAGCGCATAGGGCGCGTCGGGCCCGCCGAAATTCGCCTGCCCCTCCGTCTCCGGCCACTGACTGAGCGGCACGACGGAGCTGACATAGCCGAGGATGGCGCTGTCGTCCGGCTCGACGGGGAGCTGCGTGCCGGTCGTACGGTAGAGCGTGCCGTTCACCATGAGCGCGGGAACAAGGGCGTTTGGCGTGTCCGCGCCGCGAGCCGCGCCGTTGACGGCGATATCTTCTTCCATTTCGGCGGCGGGCGCTTCGTTGATGGCTCCGCCAAACTCGGCAGGCTCGGGGGCGGGCATCTCGGGGGCGGGTGCTTCGGCGGGGGCGGGCAGCTCGGCGGCTTCCTCCGCCACGAGCGCGGCTTCTTCCGCCGCGGGCAGCGCAAAGGCTTCCTCCGCCGCAGCGCTTTCGGCTTCCGCCGATTCAAACACGGCGGCCTGATCGGCCATGAAGTAGGGGGATGAAACGTTTTTCGTGTGCCCCACGGGGGTAAACTCCACGATGCCGATCATGACGACAAGACAGGCGCAGGCGACCCATATCGCGATGTTCCCGGGCTGAAAGCGCTTTTTCATCTTCTCGCGGCGGGCGCTCAGATCGACGATCTTCTTTTCCTCGCGCACGGCATCCATGACCTTTTCGGCAAAACCCTCGGGGACGCTTTCGGTCTCGCGCAGCTCGGCAGAGACGGCGGCGAGCGCATCACAGACGGCGCGGCACTCGGCGCATTCGGCAAGGTGCGTATCAAGCGCGATCCGTTCGTCGGCGGACAGCTCGCCGTCCGCGGCGCGGAATATAAGTTCTCTGGCTTTTTCGCAGTCCATCAGCGCACCTCCCTTTCGTCAGACGTTTCGGCGTGGGGATTGTTCCCGTCCGCCGTGAGGATCGCGGCGAGCTTTTTGCGGGCGCGGAAGATGCGGCTTTTGACCGTCCCCGCCTCCAGATTCATCTGCTGCCCAATCTCCTCATAGCTCAGGCCGCCCAGCTCCCGCAGCAGCAGCACGCCGCGGAAATCCGGCGGCAGCTTGGCGAGTGCCCCGCGCACGGTCTCGCGCGTCTCCTTTCGGACGGCGGCGGTCTCGGGCGTGTCGGTCTCGTCGGGGATGTCAAGCTCGGCATCGGTCTCGTCGCTGTCGTCCGTCAGACTGACTTCGCCGCGGCGCTTGCGGCTTCGAAGCAGGTCGAGGCAGGTGTTGGTCGTCAGCCGGTAGAGCCAGCTCGAAAAGCTCGCGTCACCCCGAAACGAGGCGAGGGAGCGGTAGGCCTTCACGAAAGCCTCCTGCGCGCAGTCCTCCGCGTCGGCGGGGTTGGCGGTCATACGCAGGGCGAGGTTGTATACAACGGTCTGGTATTCCAGCACCAGCGCTTCAAAGGCATCCGTCTCGCCGGATAAGACCCGCTCGATGATGGCTTTTTCTTCTGTTTTTGTCAAGCGAGCACCTCCTTATTTCAAATCCCGCTTTATCAGCTTTGCCATGCGGTGGATATCGTCCAGCGTGTTCATCTGCACGACCTCCTTTTTATACGGACCGGCGTTCGCCACGCCGCGCAGATACCAGCAAAGCTGCTTGCGTGCCTCCAGACACGCGATTTTTTCGCCCTTCCACAAAACGGCGTTTTCAAACTGCGCCACCGCCGTGTCGATGCGCTCGCTGAGCTTCGGCAGCGGGGGGACAGGCTCGCCGTTCAGTGCGGCGTTCGCCTGTTGAAACAGCCACGGATCGCCGAAAGCGCCGCGCCCGATCATCGCCATGTCCGCGCCCGTGCGGGCGAGGATGTGGACGGCATCGTCCGCGGTGAATACGTCGCCGTTGGCGATCACGGGGATGCTCACGGCGGCCTTTACGTCACGGATGATGTCCCAGTCCGCGACACCGGCGTACATCTGCACCCGCGTCCGCCCGTGGACGGTGACGGCGGCGGCACCCGCCTGTTCCGCCATTTTGGCGAACTCCACGGCGTTGACGTGTCCGCCGTCCGTGCCCTTGCGGAATTTGACGGTCACGGGCACGCCCGCGGATTTTACGCAGGCCTCGATGATGTCCCGCGCCAGCTCCGGCTTCTCCATGAGCGCCGAGCCGTCGCCGGATTTGACGATCTTGCCGACGGGGCAGCCCATGTTGATGTCGAGGATCTGCGCGCCGGACTGCTCGATCGCCATGGCTGCCGCCTCGCCCATCACGGCGGGGCCGGAGCCGAAGATCTGCGCTGCGAGCGGGCTGTCGCCGTCGGGGGCGTAGAGCAGCTCCCGCGTTTTTTCGTCCTTGTAGACGAGCCCGCGACTCGACACCATCTCCGTCACGGCGTAGGCCGCGCCGAGGCTCCGGCACACGAGCCGGAACGCCGCGTCCGTCACGCCCGCCATCGGCGCGAGCGCGAAACGGCCGTTTATTTCTACGTTTCCGATCTTTACCACAGTATGTCCAATCCCACGGGGCAGTGATCGCTGCCCTCGATGTCTGCAAAAATGTACGCATCGGAGATTTTGTCCGCGATGCGGTCGGAGGTGAGGAAGTAATCGATGCGCCAGCCGACGTTCCGCGCGCGCGCGCCGCCGCGGTAGCTCCACCACGAATAGGCACCGGTCTTGTCGGGGTAGAGATAGCGGAACGTGTCCGTGAAGCCGGCGGCGAGCAGCTCCGTCATCTTGCCGCGCTCCTCATCGGAAAAGCCCGCGTTGCCGCGGTTCGGTCCGGGATTTTTGAGGTCGATCTCGTTGTGGGCGACGTTCATATCGCCGCAGACGATGACGGGCTTCTTTTTGTCCAGCTCACAGAGATAGTCGCGGAAGGCATTTTCCCACGCCATGCGGTGCTCGATGCGCTTGAGGCCGTCCTGCGCGTTCGGCGTATAGACGCAGACGAGGAAGAAGTCGGCGTATTCGAGCGTCACGGTGCGTCCCTCGGTGTCGAGCCAGTCCACGCCGATGCCGTACTGCACGGTGAGCGCCGGCTCTTTGGCGAAGATCGCCGTGCCGGAGTAGCCCTTTTTCTCGGCGTAGGCCCAGTAATCATGGTAGGGCGCGAGGTCGAGCTCGATCTGTCCCGCCTGCAATTTTGTTTCCTGAATGCAGAAAAAATCCGCATCCAAGCCCCAGAATACTTCCTCAAAGTTCTTTTTCACAACGGCACGCAGACCGTTGACGTTCCACGAAATAAAACGCAAAATAAATCACCCCGCTGCTATTTTATCGAAATAGCCGCAGGGTGTCAAATCGTATTTACATTTGTCTTACCAGCTCCCGCCGGAGGCGGGCGATGATGCGCTTTTCGAGACGGCTGATGTAGCTCTGGCTGATGCCGAGGTCGTCCGCGACCTCCTTCTGCGTGCGCTCGGCGTAGCCGTCCAGCCCGAAGCGCATGAGGATGATGACCCGCTCGCGGTCGGACAGCCGCCCGATCGCCTCCATGAGAAGCTGCTTTTCCACGTCGTCCTCCATCGGCCGCGAGACCTCGTCGCCGTCCGTGCCGAGCACGTCCGACAGCAGCAGCTCGTTTCCGTCCCAGTCGGTGTTCAGCGGCTCGTCAAAGCTCACCTCGCCCCGCCGCGACGAGAGCTTACGCAGTACCATGAGAATTTCGTTTTCGATGCAGCGGGAGGCGTAGGTGGCGAGCTTGATGTTCTTGTCGGACTTAAAGGTGCCGACCGCCTTGATGAGCCCGATGGTGCCGATGGAGGTGAGGTCGTCGAGGCTGACACCGGTGTTCTCAAAGCGGCGCGCGATGTAGACGACAAGCCGGAGATTGTGCTCGATGAGCGTCCGGCGGGCCTCCTCGTCGCCGTCCATGAGCCGCGCGATGGTCTCGGCCTCGGTCTTCTTATCCAGCGGGGGCGGCAGATGCCCGCCGCCGCCGACGTAGTAGATTTTCGGGGCCAGTCCCCGCGCCGCGAGCCGCAGCCGCAGCCGGAGCAGCAGCTCCTGCCATTTGTTCATGCGATGGCCTCCTTTACAATATCGCATCGTATGTACCGTCCCCGCCGAGCGCTTTCGGGCTGACCGCCACGGCGATGTCGCGCACGTTCTCGCCCTCCGCTGTCACGGTGTCCGGCTGAAACAGGAGCAGCAGCCCGCTGCCGCCGAGCGAGGCGTAGGGGATGAGCCGAAAGCCCGTGAGCTGCGGGAGCGCGGACACGGCATCCGCGCGGAGCAGGGCGGCTTCGTCCGCCGCAAACAGCGGCGCGAGCGTGTTCGCATCCGCCACCAGCACGCGCTTTCCCGTGACGGGGTCGAATAGCTCGTTGCCGGTATCGTGCAGGGCGCGGAGCGTGACGCGTCTGTCCCCGCGGGAGAGCGTCACGCGGCTTACGCTGCGCGTGGCATTTCGGACGCTGCGGCGGAACACGAGGCTCACGCCCGCCCAGCACACGGCGAAGGACAGCAGCAAAACCCGCATATCGAGCCGGACGAGCCGACCGCCGGGCCGCCATGTGCCGCGCCAGAGACCGAAGCCCCACACCGCGCCGCCGAACAGGAAGCTCAGACCGAGGAACACGGCGGCGCTCCGCCAGAGCTTTCCCTCCCGTCCGAAAGCACCGAGACACATTCCTATTGCCAGTGCGGCTTTCATCCACGGGCTGTCCAGCCATGCGAGCGCGGGCAGCAGACCCAGACAGCACCACAGCGCCCCGCCGGATGCCGCGAGGGCGTAGCGTCCGCGCCGGTAGGGGAGGGCGCACAGGCGGGCGGTGCCGAGCAGCAGGAAGTAGTCGATCGCCATGTTCAAAATGAATAATTCGTCCACATATACGATGCCCATGGGCAAAATATAGCGCAAGTCGGGCGCGAAGCCGGTTGAAATCGGCGTGCGAATGTGATAAAATCAACGCAGTATAAAATGGCTCATTCTGGGGAGCGGTTAGGAGATACTATGAACGAGAAAAAACCGGCATACAAGCGTGTGCTTTTGAAGCTCAGCGGCGAAGCCCTCAGCGGCGGCGTGGGACGCGGCTACGATTTCGATTTGATCAAAGAGGTCTGCGGCGCGATCAAGCAGTGCGTGGATATGGGCGTGCAGGTCGGCATCACCGTCGGCGGCGGCAATATCTGGCGCGGTGTCAAGGACGGCGGCGGCAAAATGGAGCGCACCCGCGCCGACCAGATGGGCATGATGGCGACCGTGATGAACTGTCTCGCTTTGCAGGACAGCCTCATCCAGCTCGGGCAGCCCGCCCGCGTGATGACGATGATCAACTGCAATCCCGTCGCGGAGCTCTACGAGCATGACCGCTGCATCCGCCACTTCGAAAAAGGCCGCGTGGTCATCTTCGGCTGCGGCACCGGCTCGCCCTACTTCTCCACGGACACCGCTGCGGTGCTCAAGGGTGTGGAGATCGGCGCGGATGTCATCCTCATGGCGAAGAACATCGACGGCGTTTACTCCGCCGACCCTGCGACGCATCCCGAGGCCACCCGCTACGACGAGATGAGCTACGACGAAATTTTGTCCAAGCACCTCAAGGTCGTGGACTCCACCGCTGCCTGCATGGGGCAGGACAACCATATGCCGCTTATGCTCTTTAAGCTCTCGCCGGAGGATATCCTCCGCGTGGTCTGCGGCGAAAAAGCGGGTACACTCGTGAAGTGAAAAGCCGCTTACTGACATAGTTTTTTATTTGAATTTTTATATAGGAGGTAACCCCTATGTCCGAGCTGAAAGAATTTGAAGCCAAAATGCAGAAAGCGCAGGAATTCCTCGTCTCCGAGTTTGAGTCCGTCCGCGCCGGACGCGCCAACGCGGCGGTGCTCAAGGGCATCTCCGTGGACTACTACGGCACGCCCACCCCCCTCAATCAGGTCGGCTCCATCTCCAATCCCGACCCCCGTTCCCTTGTCATCACGCCGTGGGACGGAAGCCTGCTGAAGGCGATCGAAAAGGCGATCCAGGCATCCGATGTGGGCATCAACCCCCAGAACGACGGCCGCTGCATCCGCCTCGTGTTCCCACAGCTCACCGAAGAGCGCCGTAAGGAGCTGGTGAAGCAGGTGCGGAAGTACGGCGAGGAGGCGAAGGTCGCCTGCCGCAACATCCGCCGCGATGCCAACGACTGGATCAAAAAGCAGCTCAAGG
>JAZUEL010000026.1:0-33739 GCA_045640125.1 Oscillospiraceae bacterium | reverse complement strand
CGCCTATCTTGGGTCCCAAACAAAACCTATGTTTTGTTTGGGAGAGGAAGAAGGAACATACGGATGTGGAGCTTTCGCCATAGGCGGAAGCGGAACGGAGTATATTTCTTCTGACGACGGCTCGCGCTGACCGCGCTTCGCTTCGGGAGCTGAAACATTGCCGGAACAAAAAAGCGTGCAGACCCGCAGCGGGTCTGCACACTTTTTTTGCGTCGGGGGGATGTCCGGCACGGTGCCGATACGGAAACTTATCGCAAAAAAGTGAGAAATTTGGGCTATTCATTGACTTATGCAGGGAAAAGGTGGTATAAAGAGTATAACTAAGTATAGGAGGAAAAGATTATGGCATTTTTAATCGTTTTGGCTTGCATTGCGGTGCTTGTGATTGACTGGCTGCTTGCGAAGGAGTTCTACAAGGCAGCCAATTCCAAGGGCTATTATGCAAAAAAATACCTCTGGATCGCCTTCTTGTTCACCATGATCGGCTACCTGCTCATCATCGCCCTGCCCGACCGCGGCACGGGTGAGAGCGTCGGCGCAAAGCCTGCCTCCGCAGCGGAGGACGCGCTGCCCGAACTGTAAAGGAGGATTCCATCGTGGGTGAACGATATTCAAAGCTTTTCTCCCTGCCGGAGAAGCTCTATGCCGAGGGATCGCCGCTCTGCATTGAGGCGGGCGCTCTGCTGCGGGATAACAACACCATGCGCGTTCTGGCGCAGCTCAAGCTGAAGAATCTCAGCGCCGAAACGGTCAAAGCCGTCCTTGTGCGGATCTGCGCGCTGGACACCGCCGGACGCCCGCTCGGCGAGCCGGTGGACTACCGCTATCTTGACCTCAGCGCGGCGCGGGACGACGAGTTCGGCAGCAAACAGCCCGTCTACCTGCCCGACGCGGAAACGCGCAGCTTCACCGTCACCGTGACGGAGGTCGTCTATGCGGACAACCGCGTGGCGGCGCTGCCGGATGCCGTGTGGGAGCCGCTGCCCGCGCCGAAAACGCTGGAGGAGGCGCTCGGCGATGCGGAGCTGGTGAAGCAGTATAAAATCCATTACGGCGAGAAATGCCGCTATCAGACGGAGCGGGTGAAGGACCTTGTCCGCTGCTCCTGCGGCGCGTGGAATCGCGCGGGCGAGACCGCCTGCCATACCTGCGGATGCGGCTTCACGCCCGATCTTGCGAAGCTGACGGCCGACAAGGACGCGCGGCTGGCGCAGGAGGCGGCGGAGAAAGCCGCGGCGGAAGCCAAAGCCGCCGAGGAAAAGGCGATTGCGGAGGAAAAGGCGAAGAAAGCGAGAAAAGTCGCCGCCATTGTCCTGCCCATCCTTGCTGTGGTCATCGCGGCGATCGTCGTCGTCACCAAGGTCATCCTCCCCGGCAATGCCTACAAAAACGCCGCTGCGCTCTATGACGCGGGCAAGTACGAGGAAGCCGCCGACGCTTTCGAAGCCCTCGGTGATTACAAGGACAGCGCGGCGCAGATCAAAGCCTGCGAGGACGCCATCGCGGAGGCTGAACGCGCGGCAAAGGAAGCCGCCGACAAGGCCGACTACGAGGAAGCCGAAGCGCTGTTTGAGGCCGGCGACTACGAAGCGGCGCAGGCAGCCTTCGAGGCGCTGGGCGACTACGAAGACAGCGCCGAACAGGCGGAGTTGTCCGGCAACAAGGCCGCCTATGCGGAAGCGGAACAGCTTTTGAAGGACGGCGACAAGGCGCACGCCGCCATGGCCTTTTACGCGCTCGGCGACTTCGAGGACGCAAAAGAGCGCTCCTTTGCGCTGTGGGACGGAAATTCGATTTCAGCGGGTAGTGAATATACCGTCGGGCTGAAAACGAACGGCACGGTTACCGCTATTGGCAATAATGACTACGGTCAATGCGCTTTCGCCGAATTGACAGAAGAGACTCTTGCCGCAATTCTTTCGGGCAATGAATATTTAGTATATGGCGCTCCTTGGACAGATATTGTCTCGGTCTCAGCCGGCTATTATCATGCGGTCGGATTGAAGGCAGACGGGACAACATCCGCCCTCGGCAATAATGACTACGGTCAATGCGATGTTGACGACTTGACGGACATCGTGGCGGTCGCGGCGGGCGGTTTTCATACGGTCGGCCTGAAATCGGATGGGACGGTCGTCGCCGTCGGCAATAATGATTACGATCAATGCGAGGTGTCGGACTGGACGGATATCGTGGCGATCGCGGCGGGTCAAACTCATACAGTCGGTCTGAAATCGGACGGCACGGTCGTCGCCGTCGGCTCTGACAAGTACGGTCAATGCGAGGTGTCGGACTGGACGGACATCGTGGCGATTGCGGCGGGGCAGGCTTATACGGTCGGTCTGAAATCGGACGGCACGGTCGTCGCCGTCGGCTCTGACAAGTACGGTCAATGCCGGGTGTCGGACTGGACGGATATTGTGGCGGTCGCGGCGGGCAATTTTCATACGGTCGGCCTGAAATCGGACGGCACGGTCGTCGCCGTCGGCTATAACGATAACGGCGGATGTGACGTATCCGACTGGACGGATATCGTAGCGATTGCGGCAGGCGAAAATCATACGGTCGGCCTGAAAGCGGACGGCACGGTCGTTGCCGTCGGCTATAACATGTACGGTGAATGCGACGTGTCGGACTGGACGGACATCAGGCTGCCGAACTAAAAGTTACAAAATCTATATCTTGTGCCGGAATCCCGGGCCTTGTCGCAAGGTCTGGGATTCCTTGTTTTTTCTAGATTTTTCAAGCTTTTTCGACTTGACAAGCAGAGATTTGTGTGATAATTTGTTTCTATATCGTAACTATTTTGTAACTTTTTGTGTTACTGTTTTGAGGTGAGCCCCATGAGTCCGACCGATACCGCATTACGTCCCGCCAGCGCCGAATGGCTGGCTTCGCTGAACGCCGAGCAGATCGTCAAGCTCGGCCGTCAGCTCTGCGCCCAGCTCGGCAGCGACCCCGATGCCTGCCACGGCAACATCTGGCCCGGCAACATCTATCTCGATGAGGAGGGCAACGCCAGCCTCGGCGCGGGCTCTCTCGCGCCCATTCAGGAGCGCTCGCCGGATGTGCTCGAATACATGGCGCCGGAGCTGTTCTGGCAGAACGAGGCCACGCCCGCGGCGGACCTCTACAGCATCGGCATGGTGCTCTACACCGCCTACAACGGCGGACGGCTCCCCTTTATCGAGTCCGACAGCCCCACGGATGCCGCCCGCGCCGCCGCGCTGCGCTCGCGCATGAAGGGCGAGGACTTCGCCATGCCCGAAGCCGCCAGCGAGGACGTGAAGGCGATTCTGTCGCGCTCGCTGAGCTACTACAAATACAGCCGCTACAACGATATGCCCGCCATGCTGCGCGATCTCGGCGACACGGATGAGGCACTGCCCTCTCTCGCGCCGGACGGCGATGAGGCGGGGGACAATGCGGCGGCTGCCGCGGCGATGGGGCTGGCCGGTATGTCGGCGGTGGCGGCGGAGCCGTCCCTGCCCGTCGATCAGGTGCGACCCATGCAGACCGCCTCCGGCGTGAGCGCCGGTCATATCGTCATGGAGCAGGAGCTCGACCGTCTGGAGCATCCGGCGGAGGAGTCGAAGCCCGAAATCAAGCCCGCCGCGAAGACCGAGGCGAAGCCTGCGGCATTCATTGATCTGGCGGCGGAAAACGAGAAAAAAGCCAAGACGGAGAAAGCCGCGCGCAAGGCGGCGGAAACGGTGAAAGCGCCGGAAACGCCAACCGAAAATAAGAAGAAAAAGAGCGGCGCGTTCATCGCCATCGGCATCGGTCTGGTCGTCATCGCCGGCATGATCGCCGTGGCGCTGCGTGCGCTGGGCGGGCTCAATACCGCGGCGCAGGTCACGCCTGTCCCCACCTCGCTGCCGATGGTGGAGGCGACGGCGGAGCCCACCGAGACACCCGCGCCCACCGAGACACCCGCACCGGCGGAGAAATTTGACATCATCGCCACCGAGCTCTCGTGGACGGAGCTCACCGCGCCCCGCTCCGAGGGCGGCAAGGCGCTCAAGCTTGCGGTCATCCGCGACGAGGAGGCGCTGACCGCCATCACCGAGACGGCGGAAAAGGCCGGTCTGAAAAACATCTGGCTCGGCGCGTCTTACCTCGGCGAGGACGAAGCGCCCGACGGCGCGGCGGGCTGGTACTGGACGGATGGCACGCAGCTTCCCGAGGACAGCTCGTTCTGGGCGGCGGAGGAGCCCTCCGCGTCCGAGGGGGCGCATCTGATGCTGCGCATGAACGACAGCGACCATCACTGGGGCTTCTGCGCCGTGACGGACGAGGATTTTGAAAGCGAAACATGGACAGAGCTCGGCTATGCCGTGGTCGGCAGCGGGCGCATCGTCAAGGCGACACCGAGCCCAAGCCCCAAGCCCACGGCGACTCCCGCGCCCACGCGCGCGCCCGGCAGCGTCGTCTATGAGCCGATCACCCCCGCCCCCACCGCGAAGCCCGTGCCCACCGCCGCGCCGACTCCGAAACCCACGGCGGCACCGACCCCGAAGCCCAGCTCGTCCCCCTCGCCGACACCTGTGCCCTACACCGCGAAAACCTCCGATAAAACATGGAGTGAGCTTTCGGATCTTGCGGTCATCAACAGCGCGGACGAGTTCACCGATATCGTCAAGTTCCTCAAGGATTACAACGACAAACAGAAGAAGGACGAGGACAAGCTGCTGAATGTCTGGCTCGGCGCGCAGTATCTCAGCGCGCAGGACGCGCCCGACAAGGAAACCGAGGGCTGGTACTGGACGGATGCAGACAAGACCGTGCTGCTGGCTACCGACCCGAACTGGGCCGACGGCGAGGGCCTGTACGTCAAGGATGCCAAGCTCATGCTGCGCTACAGCGAGGACAAGGGCTGGCAGTATTACGGGGTCAAGGAGGCCGACTTCAACACGACCGATTACCCCAACAGCGGCTATCTGACGGAAATTCTTTCCGCGACACCTTAAATAATATCGCGCCGGAGCTTCTCCGGCGCGATTCTTATGATTTGTTCATGCAATGGTAACATTTTCGTGATAAGATAACGCAAAATCAGTTCCATTCACGCGGCGGAGAGGCTTTATGACGGAAAGAGAAAAACAAAATCCGATGCCGGAGACGGACACCGCCTACAGCATCGGCCACAGCTACAGCCCCGGGCACGGCTATTCCGATGCGCTTCCGACCGCCGGAAGCAAAAAACGCACGCTGCCTGTGTCCGCCCTCGTCGCGATCTGCCTGGTCTGCGTGGTGCTGGCGGCTGCCCTCGGCTCTGTCGTCACCCTGCTGCTGACCGACCGCCGTTCCGGCGCGGAGCAGGATGAGCTCTACGCCGATGCGCAGCTTGTGAGCACGGAGGAGCTGCGCTCCGTGTTCGGCATTGCGCCCGTCACGGTGTCCGCCGCCGCCGCCCAGTATTATAACATGGTCGTCGGCGCGTATGTCTATTCCGTGGATGCGGGCAGTGCCGCCGAGGCGGCGGGACTGCACATCGGCGACATCATCACCGCCGTGGGCGATACGGAGGTCGCCGATGCCTCCGGCTTCCTGAGCGCCGTGGAGCAATACGCGGCGGGGGACAGCGTGGCGCTGACCGTGTTCCGCGGTCAGGAGAGTGTGCTCCTGAGCTTTATTGCCGAATAAACGATAGAATAAGCGTCAGGGGGATGCCTTGTGCATCCCCCTGACGCTGTTTTTTATTCTTCGTCTATGCGTCCCGCGCCTTTTTGGCGGATGTGGACGAGCTGGCAGCTTCCCGCGCCGAAAAAGGCATCCATGCCCTCGCGGTAGGACTCCAGATATTCGATCGGCAGGAGCGCCCCCACACAGCCGGCAAAGCCCCCGCCGTGCACGCGCCATGCGCCCTTTCCGTCCAAAAGCCGCGCCGACAGCGCCAGACCCGCCGCCAGATTTTCGCCGCAGGCGGGGTCGATGATGTTTTTGAGGAGCTTTTCGCTCGAGCGGCCGGACTCGTTCATCAGCTCCATGTAGCGCTCGCCATCCTTGAGCCCGAGCGCGTCCGCCATGGATGCCACGCGGCGGCATTCGTCAAAAAAGTGCCGCGCCCGCATCCACGGAAGCTCGGTCTTGTGGGCGCTCCAGCGCTCATCGAAGTCCGACGGACGCACCTTGGCGAGCCATTTTTGCCCGAACTCCTGCGCCACGGCGCTCATATCCGCGGGGATCTGGGCATAGGCCGCCATCGCGTTTTCATGGCCGGCACCGGTGTCGGTCAGGCACAGCACCAGACCCATGGACTCAAAATCGCAGTCCATGCGGATGATCTTGGAGTTGAGAAAGTCGATGTACACCGCGCCGCCCATGGCGACGGCGAGCTGATCGAGCAGCCCGCTCGGCTTGCCGAACCAGCGGTTTTCCGCCTTGCGGGCGGCTTTTGCCAGCTCCTCCGGCGCGAAGAACGCGCCCTCGGCAAATTCCGAGATCATGCAGCCGACCAGCACCGAAAAGGCGGCGGACGGGCTCATGCCGCGACCGATGGGCAGGCGGCTGACAACGTAGGCATCAAAGCCGCGCAGCTCCTCCGCGCCGTCCGCCAGACCCGCTGCCACGCCGCGCGCCAGCGCCGTGGGCGTGCCGATCTCGGCTTCGTCCGGCCAAAGCTTGTCGAGGTCGATGGAGATGGGGTCGTAGCCGTCCGACCGGATGCGGATGATGCGGGTGCCGTTCGGCTCCGCCTCGGCGTATAAGCCCTGCTCCACGGCGGCTGCCATGGCGCGGCCGCGCTGGTGGTCGGTGTGGTTGCCGGCGAGCTCGACCCGTCCCGGACTGAAAAATCGGATCATGCTTTTACCTTGCGCACCGCCGCCGCGACGGAAGCCGCGTCCAGACCGTAGCGCTCCATCAGGAGATCGTATTTGCCGGACTGCGTGAAGCAGTCGGGAACGGCGACGAATTCCGTGCGTGCGCCGATGCCCGCTTTCGCCAGCACCTCGCTCACCGCGCTGCACGCGCCGCCGTAGGGCTGATGCTCCTCGGCTACCACGCAGCAGCCCGTCTGCTTCGCGCAGCGGATGACCGTCTCCGCGTCGATGGGCTTGAGACTCAGCAGATCCACGACCTGCACGTCGATGCCCTCGGCGGCAAGAAGCTCCGCCGCCTCCAGCGCCTTGTGCACCATGATGCCGATGGCAAAGACCGTGCAGTCCTTGCCCTCGCGCACGACCTTCGCCTTGCCGAGCTCGAAGCTCTCGTCCGCGCCGTAGAGCTCGGGGAACTCCATACGGCTCAGGCGCAGGTACACGGGGCCGTCGTTCTCCACCGCCCAGCGGGTCGCCCAGCGGGTCGAGGCGGGGTCGGAGGGGACGATGACACGCATATTCGGCAGCGCGCGCATGATGGCGAGGTCCTCGGTGGCGTGGTGGCTCGCGCCGTCCAGCGCGTCGGACATACCGCCGTAGGCACCGGCGAGCTTGACGTTCAGGTTGGCATAGCAGACCTGTGCGCGCGTGGCGATCAGACCGATGGAGGTCAGAAAGACCGTGAAGGTGTTGACAAAGGGGATCTTGCCCACGGTGGCAAGACCGGCGGCGGTGGCGACCATGTCCGCCTCCGCGATGCCCATATTGGAAAAGCGCTCGGGGTATTTTTTGCCGAACACAGCGGACTTGGTGGAGCCGGACAGATCCGCGTCCAGCGCCACGATATCGGGGTATTCCGCACCCAGCTCGGCGAGTGTCTCGCCGAAGATCTCACGAATGGCTTTTCCCATCAGACTGCACCTCCCAGTTCCTGCATCGCCGTTTGGAAGCTCTCGGCATCGATGGCCTTGCCGTGCCACGCCGCCTTATTCTCCATGAAGGACACGCCCTTGCCCTTGACCGTGTCCGCGATGAGCACGGTGGGGCCGGCGGTGTAGGCCTCGGCGGCATCGAAAGCGCGGTTGAGCGCGCGCAGGTCGTGACCGTCCACACGGATGACGTGCCAGCCGAAGCTCGACCATTTGGCCTCGAGGTCGCCGAGGGGCATGACCTCGTCGTTGGTGCCGTCGAGCTGGATTTTATTATAGTCCACGATGGCGCAGAGATTGGACAGCGCGAACTTGGCGGAGGAGGCAGCCGCCTCCCAGACCGTGCCCTCGTCCAGCTCGCCGTCGCCGAGCAGCGCATACACGCGGGCGGAGGAGCCGTTCAGCCGCAGGCCGAGCGCCATGCCCTGCGCCGCCGCCAGACCGATGCCGAGCGGGCCGGAGGGGATGTCCACGCCGGGGGTGTGGGAGCAGGGGTGCCCCTGCGCAAGACTGTCGATCTGGCGGAGCGTTGAGAGGGCATCCGCCGGCATAAAGCCCTTTTCGATGAGGTTGCGGTAGAGCATGGGCGCTGCGTGTCCCTTGCTGAGCACGAAACGGTCACGCGCCGGATCGTCGGGGGACTTCACGTTCATGCGGTGCTGATATAAAAGCGTCATAATTTCGCAGGAGGACAGACTGCCGCCGGGATGACCCGACTGCGCGGCGTAGATCGCCGTCAATACATCCACGCGGAAGCGGCGGCACAGCGCTTCCAGTTCGCGCTGCCGCTCCATCGTCAGTTCCATAGGAATACATCTCCTTGTAGCATACATTTTTTGCAAATTTTTGCTTATACAGTTCTATTATATAATTGCTTTATTTGCAATTCAACGCTATAATATGTAACGGATATTACAAATTGACAACGAGCCGAAGGGCTCGCGGCTCCGAAAAACGGAGCGGGAAGGCTTCTCCATGGATGAACGGAAAGCGCTGAACATGACCATGCTGTGCGATTTTTACGAGCTGACAATGGGAAACGGCTATCTCGCCACGGGTATGCAGGATCAGATCTGCTACTTCGATCTGTTTTTCCGTCAGGTGCCGGACGGCGGCGGTTTTGCCATCGCCGCGGGTCTGCAGCAGGTGATCGACTACATCCAAAACCTGCATTTTGCCCCCGAGGACATCGAATATCTCCGCAGTCGGAAACTGTTTTCCGAGGAGTTTCTGGACTATCTGGCGAATTTCCGCTTCACGGGCGATATATGGGCGGTGCCGGAGGGCACGCCGGTGTTCCCGCGTGAGCCGCTGCTGACGGTGCGTGCGCCCGCCATTCAGGCGCAGCTTCTGGAGACCTATCTGCTCTGCACCGTCAACCACCAGAGCCTCATCGCCACCAAATCGAGCCGCATCAACCGCTCCGCGCAGGGGCGGACGGTGCTGGAGTTCGGCTCCCGTCGGGCGCAGGGCTCGGACGGCGCGATTCTCGGCGCGCGCGCGGCGTATATCGGCGGCTGCGCCGGTACCGCCTGCACCATCTCCGACCAGCTTTTCGGCGTGCCCGCCGGTGGTACGATGGCGCACTCCTGGGTGCAGATGTTCGATTCGGAGCTGGATGCCTTCCGCGCCTACTGCAAGGCCTATCCGCAGGCGGCGACCCTGCTCGTGGACACCTACAACGTCCTCGAAAGCGGTATTCCCAACGCCATCCGCGCCTTTGACGAGGTTTTGAAGCCCCTCGGCATCACGAGCTGCGGCATCCGCATCGACTCGGGCGACCTCGCGTATCTGTCCCGCAAGGCACGCAAGATGCTGGACGACGCGGGCTGGACCGGCTGCAAGATCACCGCCTCCAACGCGCTCGACGAATACCTCATCCGCGACATCATCAGCCAGGGCGCGTGCATCGACTGCTTCGGCGTGGGCGAGCGGCTGATCACGGCGCGCTCCGAGCCCGTGTTCGGCGGCGTGTATAAGCTCGTGGCGGTGGAAAAGGACGGCGCGATCACGCCGAAGATCAAGGTCTCCGAGACCGTCGCCAAGATCACCACCCCCCACTTCAAAAAGCTCTACCGCTTCTACGCCCGCGACACCGGCAAGGCGCTGGCGGACTACCTCTGCCTGCGCGACGAGACCGTGGACGACAGCGGCACGATGCGCATTTTCGACCCCGAGACGACATGGAAGGAAAAAGAGGTCTACAACTTCACCGCCAAGGAGCTGCTTGTTCCCGTCTTTGAGGGCGGCAGGCTCGTCTATGACGCGCCGACGCTGCCCGAGATCAAGGCCTACTGCGCCGAGCAGCTCGAAACACTCTGGGACGAGGTGCTGCGCTTCGAAAACCCCCACAACTACTATGTCGATCTGTCGGACAAGCTCTGGCATATCCGCGACGAACTGTTACGACGCAGTAAGTAAGGAAATCGATCATAAGGAGACTGCTTTATGCAACAGGCTGAAAAACGCATGAGCCCCAAGACCCGTTCGTTTGTCATCTCCCTCGCTGTCATCTTTCTGCTGATGGTGCTGACCTACATCCTCACGCTGGTCATCCCGGGCGGACAGTACGCCCGCGTCCCCGACGCAAACGGCAATATGGTCATCGCCAAGGCTGCCGGCTTTGTCCGGATCGAGGGCGGCATCCCGTTCTGGAAGTGGATCTTGTCCCCCTTCCTCGTCCTCGGCGCGGAGGGCAGCGGCACGATCATCGCGGTCATTGCCTTCCTGCTCGTCATCGGCGGCATCTTTGATGCGCTCGCGGACTGCGGGCTGATGGCGTATATGCTCAAAAAGATCACCTACCGCTTCGGGCGCACCCGCTATAAGCTGCTGACGCTGCTGACGCTGTTTTTTATGGCGATGGGCGCTATGATCGGCTCGTTCGAGGAGGTCGTGCCGCTCGTCCCCATCGTGGTGGCGCTGAGCTTGTCGCTGGGCTGGGACAGGCTGACCGGCATGGGCATGAGCCTGCTTGCCGTCGGCTGCGGCTTTGCCTCCGGCGTGTGCAACCCCTTTACCGTGGGCGTGGCGCAGGAGCTGGCGGGGCTGCCGATGTTCTCCGGTATATGGCTGCGCATTGTGAGCTTCGTGTTCATCTATGCGCTGCTGTTCCTGTTTTTGCGGACGCACGCCAAAAAGGTGGAAAAACCCATCGCGTCCGCCGATCTGGAGCACTTTGATGCCGAACCCAAAATGGACAAGGGGCTCGCCTGCTTCGCCCTCATTCTCGGTCTCGGTATCGCGCTCGTGCTCTGCTCGAGCTTCCTCACGTTTTTACAGGATTACACCATGATCATCGTGGCGATCATGTTCCTCGCCGCCGGTGTCACCGCCACGCTGGTGTCCGGCATGGGCGGCAGGGCGCTGGGCAAGAGCTTCGGCAGGGGCGTTGTCGGTTTCCTGCCCGCCGTGCTCATGATCCTGATGGCATCCTCCATCCGCTATACGCTCGAGAGTGCCAACGTGCTCGATACCATTCTCCACGCGGCGGTCACGGCGGCGGCGACGCTGCCCCGCTGGGCGGTGGTGCTGTTCATCTATCTGATCGTGCTCGTGATGAACTTTTTCGTCGGCTCCGGCTCTGCCAAGGCTTTCATGCTCATCCCGTTGATCGCGCCGCTGGCGCAGGTTTTCAATATCTCCACGCAGCTCAGCATCGTGGCCTTTGCCTTCGGCGACGGCTTTTCCAACGTCCTCTACCCCACGAATGCCGCCCTGCTGATCGGGCTGGGGCTGGCGGATGTCAGCTACGGCGACTGGTTTAAGTGGAGCTGGAAGTTCCAGGCCATGAATCTCGTGCTCACATCGCTGCTGCTGATGTTCGGCTTTGCCGTGGGCTATTGATGTCAA
Source organism: Oscillospiraceae bacterium (assembly GCA_045640125.1). Taxonomy (GTDB): domain Bacteria; phylum Bacillota; class Clostridia; order Oscillospirales; family Oscillospiraceae; genus CAJOIG01. Next base: position 22,137 of record JAZUEL010000026.1, on the reverse strand, counting down.
TAATCTTCGGAGGAATCTCATGAATTACACCGCACTGTACGCCGAAAAAAAGACCACGCTGGAGGAGTGTCTCAAGCTCATCAAATCCGGCGACAATATCTGCTTCGCCAAGGACTGCAACGAGCCGAAGCTCTTTTGCGAAAAGCTGCACACCATCGCCGACCGCGTGGAGAACGTCACCGTCCTCAAGGGGCGCTCCGCCGATTTCGGGTTTTTGCAGAACGACGGCATGGCGGGGCATTTCCTCACGCAGTCCGCGTTCTACTCCAAGGGCTGGTTTCCCGCCATCGAAAAGGGCAACTGCACCTTCGTGCCGAACGACCTGCCCGATCAGCCCGTCTGGTATAACGGCGCGTACCCGCGCAACGTCTTTATCGCCGCTGTCACGCCCATGGACGAAAACGGCAACTTTCAGGTCAACCTCTCCCAGATGTGGGAGCGCGACATCGACCCGCTTTCCTGCGAGCGCATCATCCTCGAGGTCAACCGAAAGCTCGAGACCGTGCGCGGAGGCGTGGACATCAATATTAAAGATGTGACCGCGTTTTACGAGGCGGATTACGAGATCTACCAGATCCCCGATGCGCCCTTCTCCGAGACGGACGACGTGATCGGCAAATACGTCGCAGAGCTGGTGAACGACGGCGACACCATCCAGCTCGGCATCGGCTCGCTGCCCAACGCCTGCGCCCGCAACCTCATGGATAAGCGCGAGCTCGGCATCCACTCCGAGATGTTCACGAACGCCATGAAAACCATGATCGAGACCGGCGTTGTCACGGGCGGACGGAAGAATATCAACCGCGGCGAGCATACCTTCTGCTTCGCGGGCGGCTCGGCGGAGCTCTTCCACTTCCTGCACGAGAATCCCGACTGCCACATCCGTCCCGCGAGCTACGTCACCGATCCTTTTATCATCCGCTCGAACGACAACATGGTCTCCATCAACGCCATCATGGAAATAGACCTCACGGGTCAGGTCAACTCCGAAACCATCGGCGCGCGCCAGTATTCCGGCCCGGGCGGCGCTTTCGACTTCGCCTACGGCGCGGCACACTCCAAGGGCGGCAAGAGCATCCTCATCATGCACGCGACCACCAACAAGGGCGAATCCAAGATCAAAGCCATGCTCCCGCAGGGCGCGGCGGTCACCATCCCGCGCACCTACACGGACTACGTCGTGACGGAATACGGCGTGGCGCATCTGCGCGGGCGCAGCGTGCGTGACCGCGTGCGCGACCTCATCGCCATCGCGCATCCCTCCGTCCGCGACGAGCTGATGTTTGAAGCGAAAAAGCTCATGTATATCTGATTCCCGCACAGACGCAAAAAACCCCTCTGCACCGCTTGGATGCAGAGGGGTTTCGTTTGTGTTTAAGGATTGTAAGTGAATACATCTTCCACAATGGGATCGGCATCCCAATCGTTGGCATCATGTACCCGCAAACAGAACTCGATTTCGTCAACATTCTCAATACCGTTTGTTTCAAAATCTTCATCAAAGAACGAAATTTCACAGTATGCCCGTTTTCCCGCTGCGACCTCCGTCCCCCAGAACGGATCGATCATAAAACCGTTTACGGATACACTATCCCATGAAAACGATAATGTGGCATCCGTTTTATTTTCGGCGTAGCAGTTGACTGTATAGCCCCAGTCTCCGTCCGGCTCTGTCCCGAGAATGACAAACACAGCCTGATCGTTTTCGCAGCAGATATATTCATTGTTTTCTTTTGCGCGATCAGGATAGCATACAGACGCTGCATCCAATCCGGTGGGATAAACCGAGAACGTATCATTTACTATTCTTTCTGCGTTCCAATCCTCAGAATCATATATAGTTAAGTTAAATTCGATTTCATCTACGGAAGATATTCCGCACCCCTTCAAGCTGTCCGTATAGAAAGAAATTTCGCTGTTGGATTTTTTCCCTGCTGCAACCTCCTGCGCCCAGAACGGGTCAAGCATATATCCATTCACGGATACACCGTCCCATGCAAACATCAGCGTTTTATCAGTTTTATTCTCGCAGAGAACATGAAGCGTATATCCCCACGCCCCATTCTCATCGATTGACTTAATGGTAAAAGTACACTCTTCCGTATCAACGATTACGGTTTCTTCCATAAGCGGCTCCGACATTGCTTCTTCCTCGACGGCATCCTCTGTCGGGGCTGGTTCAAGCGCGGTTTCCGCTTCAACAATCGGTGCTGTCTCGTTTTCGGGTTCTACCGCGCTGCAAGCGCATAAAACAAAAGCCATAGCAATCGCCAAGAACAGGACAATCTTCTTTTTCATACTTGTTCTCCTTTTCCAATAAAAGTATTTCATAAGAAATATAACACACAATGCGTCGTTTGTCTATCTCCATAGACATCTCTTTCCCTTTTTTCTCATAAACTACAAGGAGAAAAGAGGTGCGTTTATGCAATTTGATAATAAGGCTGTCGGAGATGTCATTCGCGCCCTACGCAAAGAACGCGGTTTGTCGCAAGATGTGTTGAGTGGTCTTGCCGGTATTGCCCGTACACACCTGACTATGATTGAAAACGGAACAAAGCAGGCCAATTTTGAAACGCTTTGGAAGATTGCAGGAGCGCTTGAAATGCGCCCCTCTGAACTGGTGGCCGCCATAGAAAACTTTATGCGACAAGTCGAACAAGATTGATTTACAAACAAAAAAGCCCTCTGCATCATCACGATGCAGAGGACTTTTACGTTGTCGCAGGTCAGCGAATATCCTTAATGACCTTGCGGGGGCAGATGTCCGAGCAGTGGCCGCAGTGGACGCATTTGCTCTGGTCGATGACCGCGAGGTTGTTCTCGACGGTGATCGCGTCGGCGGGGCATTCGCGGGCGCACAGCTTGCAGCCGATGCAGCCGAAGTCGCAGACTTTGCGCACCTCCACGCCCTTTTCGGTGGAGTTGCAGCCAACCACGTCCGTGGAGGACGCGGGGACCTTGGTGATGAGCTTGTGGGGGCAGGCCTCGGCGCACTTCATGCAGCCGACGCACTTACTGCGATCGACGGTGGCGACACCGTCCACGATGTGCATGGCATCAAAGGCGCAGGCCGCGACGCAGTCGCCGAAGCCGAGGCATCCGGCGGCACAGGCCTTGGCACCGCCGCCGGGCAGGCGGGTCGCCGCGAGGCAGGACTGCAAGCCCTGATACTCATACTTTTCCGCGGCATGACCGCAGGTGCCGGAGCAGCGCACGAACGCGACATAGCGCTCGCCCGCACCGGCGGAAACGCCCATGATCTCGCCGATGGCGGCGGCAGCAGCCGCACCGCCGGGCACGCAGGCGTTGACGGGCGCTTCGCCCTTGACGACGGCGGCGGCATAGCCGTCGCAGCCGGGGTAGCCGCAGGCACCGCAGTTGGCACCGGCGACGCAGGCGCGGACTTTATCCTGACGGGGGTCGGTCTCCACGGCGAAAACCTTGCCGGCGACTGCCAGCAGAACGCCGAACACCGCACCGAGGGCGGCCAGTACCGCCACAGCATACAAAACAGTTGTCATATTCAGAGACCCTCCTTAAAAAATCTTGAGGCCGGAGAAGCCCATGAAAGCCAGCGCGAACAGAGCCGCGGACACGAGGCAGATGGAGAAGCCCTCAAAGGCCTTGGGGTAATCCGCAAACTCCAGACGCTCGCGCACACTGGCGAAGAGGATGATGGCGACGGCGAAGCCGATGCCGCCGGTGAAGCCGTAGACGATGCTTTCGAGGAAGTTGTAGCCGTTCTGGGTGTTCAGCAGCACCACGCCCAGCACCGCGCAGTTGGTGGTGATGAGGGGCAGGAAGATGCCCATGGCGGTGTAGAGCGAGGGGATCGCCTTTTTCAGGAACATTTCGACGAACTGCACCAGCACGGCGATGACGAGGATGTACGCCACGGTCTGCAGGAAGGTCAGCTCCAGCGGAATGAGCAGGTACTGGTTGACGACCCAGCAGATGGCGGAGGCCATGGTCATGACGAAGGTGACGGCCACGGACATACCGGTGGCGGTGGACATTTTGTTGGATACGCCCAGGAAGGGGCAGCAGCCGAGGAACTGGGAGAAGATGAAGTTGTTGATGAGGATGGCTCCCAGCGAAATGGAAACAAGGGAAGCAAACATTACTTATTCTCCTCCTTTTTCTTGCTCTTGGCGAGTGCGGCGTTCATAACGGCAAGCAGCAGACCCAGTACGAGGAAGCCGCCGAAGGGCAGCAGCAGAGCGCCCGCGCCGAAGGTTTCGGGGAAGATGCGGATGCCGCCGCCGGTGCCGTCCAGCGTCAGGCGGAAGCCGTTGGCAACGTCGATGAGACCGCCGCCGAAGGTGCCGCCGCCGAGCAGCTCGCGCACCACGCACATGGCGATCAGCACGAGGGTGTAGCCCAGACCCATGAACACGCCGTCAAAGAAGCTGCGCTTGACGTTTTCCTTCTGGCAGAAGGCCTCGGCGCGGCCGATGATGATGCAGTTGACGACGATCAGCGGGATGAACACGCCGAGCGATGCCGACAGTGCCGGCACAAAGGCCTGCAGCAGCAGGTCAACGATGGTGACGAAGCCCGCGATGACGACCACGAAAATCGCCAGACGGATCTGCTCGGGGATGATCTTGCGGATGGCCGAGATGACCACGTTGCAGCAGGTGAGAATGATCAGCACGGACAGACCCATACCGATGCCGTTGAACAGGGAGGTCGTGATCGCCATGGTGGCGCAGAGGCCGATCTGCTGGACCAGCACGGGGTTATTGGTGATCAGACCCTCTTTGAGTTGCGTTTTCAAATTCATACTTGTCCCTCCTTAACCCACGGAAGCCATGGGAGGCTCCGCGCTGGCAGGCTCGGCGCTCGCTTCGCCGCTGGCCTGTGCTTCACCGCTGGCAGGAGCGGCGGGTGCAGCCTGTGCGGGGGCGGCCTGCGGTGCCGCGACATACGCGGGAGCCGGTACGCCGGCGTTCTGTTGGCAATATTCCAGCGCAGCCGTCACGCCGCGGCAAACGGCGTTCGAGGTGATGGTGGCACCGGAGATGGCATCGATGCTGCCGCCGTTCTTGGTGACGGCGACGGGGGCGGTCACGCCCACGAACTGAGCGCGGAATGCCTCGCCCTTTTCGCTCTTCTGGGAGGCGATGGCACCGAGACCCGCGGTCTCGCTGGAGGAGGTGATGGAGATGCCGGTGCATTGATAGGAGGCGTTCACGCCGACCATCATGGTGACTTCACCCTGCGAGCCGGTTTCCGTGACCTGCACGACCCAGCCGCTGCCGCCGGCCTGATACACGGCATCGATGTTGTCCGCGGTCACGCCGAGGTCGGTGTAGGAATCCGCGGGCAGGACGGCCTGCATGGCCGCTTTCATGTTTTCTTCCTGAATGTTGGCGATGCGGTCGGCGGTCAGGAGATTGACCAGACCGAGCACAAAGGCGACGACTGCCGCCACAGCCAGCAGCACAAGACCGAGCTTGAGCAGATTCAGGGCAAAGGGAGTTTTCTTTTCTTCCATTATTCCGCTTCCTCCTCTGCGCCTTTTTTCGCGCTCTTTTTCGCCGTGAAGCGGGCGGGAAGCGTCTCGAACCAGGAGACGAGCTTGTTTTCCTTGACCACGCCGAAGCGGCGGGGAGCGGTGGCCTTATCCAGCATCCAGACCGTGAGGTTCATGATGAGGATGGCGTAGCTCACGCCCTCGGGGAAGGAGCCGAAGTAGCGGATCAGCACGGTGATGAGACCGCAGCCGATGCCGTAGATGATCTGGCCCTTGGGGGTGACGGGGCTGGTGCAGTAGTCGGTCGCCATGAAGATGGCACCGAGCAGCAGACCGCCGGAGAACAGGTTCTGGAGCATCCACAGGAAGTGGTTGTTGCCGCGGGAGAAGATGAGCGTCAGCACCGCGACGGTGCCGATAAACGCGGCGGGGATGCGGACGGTGATGACCTCGCGGTACACCAGCCACGCGCCACCGAGCAGCAGCGCCAGCGCGGAGACCTCGCCGATGCAGCCGCCGACGTTGCCGAGGAACATCGCGCCGAGCGAGACATCGGACAGAACGCCCGCGTGCAGGGAGGCCAGCGGGGTCGCGTAGGTGGCGGCATCCACGTCCGCAAAGGCGGGCGCTTTCCACGCGGTCATGATGACGGCGTAGCTCGCCAGCAGGAAGGCACGACCCGCCAGAGCGGGGTTGAGGAAGTTCTTGCCGAGACCGCCGAAAAGCTGCTTGACAAGGACGATGGCGAACAGAGCGCCGATCACGGCGACCCACCACGGAGCTGTGGGGGGCAGGGTGAACGCCAGCAGCAGGCCGGTCACGATCGCGGACAGATCGCCCACGGTGTCGGGCTTTTTCAGCAGACGGCGATAGGCGGATTCAAACACCGCGCAGGCGACCACGGACACCGCGGTCACGAGCAGCGCCTGCCATCCGAAGAAGATCACGGAGGCGATCAGCGCGGGAACAAGCGCGATGATGACATCCAGCATGATGGCGCGGGTGTCGCGCGGGGAGCGGATATGCGGGGAGGAGGAAACAACGAGCTTGATTTCTTCGTTCATAATTACTCCGCCTCCTTCTTTTCAGTCTCTTTGGCTTCTTCCGCCGCTTTGGCTTCGGCTTCGGCCTTGGCATTTTCGGCTTCGGCTTTCGCCTTCATGGCGGCATCGTAGGCCTGGATCTTGGCCTTGCCGACCTTGAATGCGTGGGTCAGGTCGAGACGACCCGGGCAGTTGTAGGTGCAGGCACCGCACTCCACGCAGTCGGTGAGGTTGAGCTTCTTCATCATCTCAACGTCGCCCTTTTCCTCGTAGAGGTACATATAGATGGGCTGCAGCTTCATCGGGCAGACCTGGATGCACTGGCCGCAGCGGATGCAGGTGGGGTTGGCGACGCGGCGGTTTTCGTTCTCCGCGAAGCACAGCAGCGACGCGGTGCCCTTGCCGCAGGGAACGTCCAGATCGAACTGGGCCATGCCCATCATCGGGCCGCCCATGATGATCTTCCACGGGGTCTTTTTGAAGCCGCCGGTCTGCTCGAACACCCAGCGCATGGGGGTGCCGACGCGGACCTTGACGTTCTTCGGCTCGGCGATGGCGGAGCCGGACACGGTGACGACGCGCTCGATGGCGGGCCAGCCCTCGTACACGGCGCGGTAGACCGAGTAGCTCGTGAAGGTGTTGAACACCGCGCAGCCCACGGCGGCGGGCAGTCCCCCGGGGGGCACCTCGCGGCCGGTGATGGTCTGGATCAGCGTCTTTTCAGCGCCCTGCGGGTAGCGGCACTCCAGCTCCACGATCTCGATGCCCATGTTCGCCGCGCCCTTGAAGCGCAGCATATCGATGGCGAACTGCTTGTTCTTCTCGATGGCGAAGTAGGCGTGATCGACCTTGCAGGCGCGCATGATGAGCTGGATGCCCTTGAGCAGCTCGTCGGGATGCTCCAGCATGACGCGGTGGTCGCAGGTAATGTAGGGCTCGCATTCGGCACCGTTGATGATGACGGTGTCAACTTTGCCCCAGCCGCTCGTGATCTTAAAGGCGGTGGGGAAGGTGGCACCGCCCATGCCGACGATGCCGGCCTCGCGGATGATCGCCGCGATGGCTTCGGGATCCTCCAGCGCCTCGGCGGGAGCGGGGACCATGGTCTCACAGGGAGCGTCCTTGCCGTCGTTCTCGATGACGACACTCATGACCATGTTGCCCATGGAATTGAGCCTGGGCTCCACGGCGACGACCTTGCCGGAAACGGAGGCATGGATAGGGGCGGACACCGGAGCCTTTGCCTCGCCGATCTTCTGACCGAGGCGAACTTCGTCGCCGACAGCCACAAGCGGCGTGCAGGGGGCACCGATGTGCTGGGACATGGGGATGACGACCTGAGGCGGAAGTGGAATCTCGCTAATGGCCGCCTGGTTCTGCGGAGCTTTGCAATCGTTCGGATGAACGCCGCCGAAACTCTTGAAGGGCGGTTTCTTCTCAGCTCCTTTGGATTTGAATACCATGAGCATCACCTCTGCGTTAAAAAATTACTTATGTTAAAATTCATACAAACTCATACGAAGTTATATTATCACAACAATAACGCCCTGTCCATTACAAAATCATTGCAAAACAGACAAAATTCGCTCACAAAACCGCATCAATCCAACACTTGCACTCAAGATGCAGACTTGGTATAATAATATGTCCACGGTCATACCGATTTGCCTGTGGTTTTCAAAGGAGGCGGCACCATGTTTGACGAATATCCCCGCCCGCAAATGACCCGACCCAACTGGATCAACCTCTGCGGCGAGTGGGACTATGCCATCACACACTCCGCGGCCAAGCCCGCCGTCTGGGAGGGCAAAATCGTCGTGCCCTTTTCGCCGGAGGCTCCCGCTTCGGGCGTGTCGCGGCTGGTCAAATCCGGCGACTATCTCTGGTATCGCCTGACCACCAAATTCCCGACACCGGCGGGTGAACGCCTGCTGCTGCACTTCGGCGCGGTCGATCAGAAGGCCGTCGTCTGGTGCAACGACTTCGAGGTCGGCAGCCACACCGGCGGCTACTGGCCCTTTACCATCGACATCACCAGCTTCCTCGGTGAGGACGGCGAGGCGGAGATCGTGGTCGCCGTGCTCGATGATACCGATAAATCCCCCCTCGCCCGCGGCAAGCAGCGTCTCAATCGCGGCGGCATCTGGTACCCGGCGCAGAGCGGCATCTGGCAGCCGGTCTGGGCGGAGCGCGTGCCGAGGGACTACATCCGGTCGCTCCGCATCACGCCCTTTTACGACGAGGGCGTTGTGGAGATCGATGCCATGCCCGGCGGCACGGTGCATTTTCAGGGCGCGGATTACGAATGCCCCGCCCGCATCTCCATCCCGAACTTCATCCCCTGGTCGCCGGACGACCCTCACCTCTACGATTTCACCGTCAGCTACGACAAAGACACCGTCGGCAGCTACTTCGCCATGCGGAAGATCTCCGTGGAAAACCGCCGCCTGTGCCTGAATAACCGCGTCCTGTTCATGAACGGCGTGCTCGATCAGGGTTACACGCCGGACGGGCTCATGACCTATCCCTCCGATGCCGCGATGATCAACGACATCAAAATGGCGAAGGATATGGGCTTCAATATGCTGCGTAAGCACGTGAAGGTGGAGCCGCTGCGCTGGTATTACCACTGCGACCGGCTGGGGATGCTGGTCTGGCAGGATATGCCGAACGGCGGCGGAAAATACAGCCCCGCCGTGGTCAACCTTCCGGTCGTGATGGAGCGCGCCGGTCACATGACCGACGAGAAATACAAGCTCTTTGACCGCGAGGATCCCGTCAGCCGCCAGATCTACACCGAGGAGCTGAGCACCATGGTGCAGCACCTCTACAACTGCCCCTGCATCGTGATGTGGGTGCTGTTCAACGAGGGCTGGGGGCAGTTCGATGCGGCGGATGCCCGCCGTCTGGTGCTCTCGATGGACGGGACGCGCCTGGTGGATCACGCCTCCGGCTGGCACGATCAGGGCGTGGGCCATATCCGTGATGAGCACGTCTATTTCAAAAAATACCGCTACAAGGCCGACAAACGCGGGCGCGCCGTGGTTTTGTCCGAGTACGGCGGCTATAACCTGCGCGTCTGGGGACACACCTGGAACGAGCGCGACTTCGGCTATAACTCCTGCGCCGACTCTCAGCAGCTCGAACAGAAGCTGCGCCAGCTTTTCTGGAAGGAGATCTATCCCGCCAAGAAAGCGGGGCTCGCCGCCGCTGTCTATACGCAGCTCACCGATGTGGAGGAGGAGCTGAACGGTCTCATGACCTACGACCGGCAGGTCGTCAAAATTCCACTGGACCGGATGCGGAAGATCACCAATATATAAAAAAGAAGCGAACCCGACGGGTTCGCTTCTTTTTTATAAGACTAGAAATCAGTAGGCATCGCACTCGCGGACGATCTCGGTGCCGTCGGCATAACGGATGCTCCATGCGACAAAGCCGTCGTAGTACCAAACGCCGTCCTGCGCGCCGTCCTGCTCGCAGCTGATGGTGTATTCGACACCGCCGCTGGGGGCACCGACAGCCGCACGGAAGGTGGCAGCGTCGGAGCCGAGGTACTGCTGCGCCAGCTCATACTGGCTGGCACCGCCGCCGGAATTGCCGCCGCCGGAATTGCCGCCGCCGTTGCCGCCGTTGTTGCCGGAATCGTTATCGGTTTTGCCGCTGTCGGGACGGCTGAGCTGATCGTTTTCTTCGGGAACAGCGGGCTCGGGAGTTTTCTGGGCAGCCGCTTCTTCCTGCTCGGCGGGCTCCTCGGCGGGCGCTTCCTCGGGGGCGGGCTCGGGTGTTGCAGCGGTCTCCTCCGCGACGACGGGTTCGACGGGAGCGGGGTTTGTATCTTCTACTTTGCTGCCGCAGGCCGCAAGACCGCACAGCAGGCACAGAACTAACAAAACGGGAATGATTTTTTTCATGCTGTTTCTCCTTGTCTCGAGCGATTTGTTACCGTTTCGTAATTATACAGCCTTTTTTTCGGCAAGTCAAGGAGCGGGCAATGAATATTTGTAAAAAATAAGAAACCCGCCGCAGAATGCTCTGCGGCGGGTTTTTGCTTAGTATCAGGCGGCGGGATAATACGGCGACCAGACGTTGGTGGTGGGGTTGTTGAAGCGGTTGCCGTAGTTCATGTACTGACCGGGCTTCCAGGGGAGCATATAGCAGTCGTAGTAGTGACCGCTGGAATAGCGCCCGCCGGCACCGTACATGAAGCCCCATTCCTGTTCAACATCCATGAGATAGGTGTTGCCGTCCGGCCAGTAGACCAACTCCCACACATGGCTCGCGCCGCTGCGGAGCGTGCCCCAGCCGATCTGGCAGTCCACGCCGAGACGCTGCGCCACATAGACCATCGCCCACGCGAACTCCGCGCAGGAGCCGCGCGCGTTTTGCAGGAAGATCTGGGCACAGTACTGCCCCGTCCATTTTTTGTAGTTGGCGTAGCTCTTGTAGGCCTCGGCATATTCGCGCATACCGACGTAAGCGGCGTAGAGCTTCCGCTCCTGCGACTGAGAGCTGTTGAGGATGGAGTAGGTCTTCGTCAGGAATTTGTAGACCATGTTGTCGAGATTGCTGTCGCCGGAGGTGTAGGCGCCGTTTTTGCCGAAATACAGACCGTGACCGTAGCTCTCGTTGCAGAGCAGTCGCCCGTTCTCGTGCAGGCAGTAGAGGTGCTGATTGTATTCGAAAACGGGGTATACGTTGCCGCTGTCGGGCTCGGTGCGGACGGAGTGGTCGCTCTGGATGAAATAGAGCTCGCTGCCGTCGCTCTTGGCGCTGAAATCGTGGATGCCGGCGGAGTAGATCGGGATCGCCGCGCCGTCCGAGGGGATGAAATACCGCTTGCCGTCGATGAGCTGCGAGCCGCGGGTGTACGAGACGAAGGTCTGCGTATCGTCCACATAGTACATCTTGTCGTTGATGGTCTGCAGACCCTGCTCCAGAGATTCGATGGGGCGGGTGGCGTAGCCGTCGTTGGTGGCGGCTTCCATGATCTGATAAAAGGCCCAGAAGCTGCTCTCCACGTCGATGAAGATGCGGTGACCCATTGCGTCGATCGCGGTCTCGTCGGGGATGCGGCCGAGCACACGGTTGATGACCGTGACCGCCTCGGCGCGGGTTATGTAGGCGCGGCCCTTGAAGCTGCCGTCGCCGTAGCCGGTGATCCAGCCCTTGGCGGAGGCGACCGCCACCGCGTCGCGGAAGTAGTCGGAGGCCTTGCCGTCGGTATAGGTCCAGGTGCCGCTTTCCAGCGTAAACAGACGGCTGATCATCAGCACGAAGTCGCCGCGGGTGATGTTCGATTTGGGCTCGAAGGTCGTGGCGGTCTTGCCGGTGATGATGCCGTGGGAGGCCAGCGTATAGACCGCTTCGGCGTACCAGTCGCTTTCTTTCACGTCGCTGAAGCTGACTTCGATGGGGCCTCTGGATTTGTCCGCCAGAAGGTTATAGAGGATGGTGGCGGCCTGCGCGCGGGTGAGGTTGTTGCCGGGGTAGAACTTGATATCGGTCACGCCGTTGATGTAGGCGACGTGGGCGGTGTTCAGACCGGGGGTGTACCAGGCGGTAAAGGAGGTGTCCGCCGTGATGCTCTGAGCGGAGAGAATGATGAACTTGCCGTCCTTGTCGAGCCAGTTGGTGACATTGGAATCCGCCAGACCCTGCGGAGCCGCACTGTCCGCGACATACTCCGCGCCCAGAACGGTCGTCTTATCGCTGTCGCAGTAGGTGATTTTGTGTCCGGCATCGCGGAGAGTCATGTCGCCCGCGACCGCGAGAGCCAGCAGCTCCTCGCGGGAATAGTAGGTCTCGGTTTCGTCGCAATACCAGTGTGCCACGTCGGCACCCTGATTCTGCGGCAGGGACTCGGGCGAGGCACCCTCGGCGCAAACCACTTCGCCCAGCAGCGAATCGCCGCTGTCGTAGAAGCGGAGCGTAAACGTCACCTCAGGCTCTGCGTCCGCCGCCACGGGCTCCTCGGCATCGACCGGCTCGCTCTCGGCGGCATCGGTCGGCACGGGAAGCGGCTCCGATTCGGCCGCCAATGCACCGAGACCGAACAGCGCCGTCAGCGCCGCGATCAGCAAAAGCATCGGGATCAGTTTTTTAGAAAATAAGGTCATATCTGGTATCCTCCGCAAATCTGGTTGCAGATTGGCAACAATAGTTACAATTAGTTACAGAACATTATATCGTCCGAATCCCGCCTTGTCAAGGCTTTTTCCTTGCGCCCGAGCGGCGGGAAGCGGATATAATCATACAGTTAAATTATAAAACAAGAGCCCTTACTCTGTCAAATACAAAATGTTGTTGCATTCTCTGATTTTCGTCCAAATCTTGCGGAGAGTTTTGGAGAAAATTTTTTCAGAGCAGGCGTTCCAATATATCGATCTGTTCGTCCGTGGTCGCCCAGCTTGTGCAGAAGCGCATGACGACGTGGTCCTCGTCCGCGTTCTCCCAGAACGCGAAACTGCACGATTTCGACAGCTCCTCGATCTGCGCCTTCGACAGCAGCACATACTGCTGGTTGGTGGGCGAGTCGTAAAACAGAGTGTAGCCCTTGTCGAGGAAGATCTTTTTCATGCGCTCGGCCTTGTCGATGGCGTTGCGCCCAAGTTTGAGGTAGAGATCGTCCGTGAACAGGATGTCGTATTGCAGACCGAGCAGCCAGCCCTTGGCGAGCAGCCCGCCGTGCTGCTTTTTCTGCGCGACGAAGTGGCTGACGAGCTCGGGATTCGGGAACACCACCGCCTCGCCCACGAGGCAGCCGCACTTGGTGCCGCCGATGTAAAAGGCATCCGTCAGCGCGGCGAGATCGGCGAGCGTCACATCCGTGTCATAAGCCGCGAGACCGTAGGCAAGCCGCGCCCCGTCCACATACAGGGGGATTTTATACTGTTTGCATATCTCGTGAAGCGCGGTCAGCTCCGCCTTGGTATAGAGCGTGCCGAGCTCCGTGGGGTGGGAGATATAGACCGCCCCGGGCTCGACGATGTGCTCGAAATCCTCGTCCGCCCAATAGTCCTCCAAAAAGGCACGCAGATTGTCGGCGGTCATTTTGCCGTCCACGGCAGGCACGGTCATGACCTTGTGGCGCGTCGCCTCGATGGCACCGGCCTCGTGGCGGGCGATGTGTCCGCTCCAGACCGCGACCACGCCCTGCCAGCCCTGCAGCAGCGAATCCAGCACGACGGTGTTCGTCTGCGTGCCGCCGACGAGGAACTCCACCCGCGCGTTCGGGCAGCCGCAGGCGGCGCGGATCTTTTCCTTCGCGTCGGCGCAGAAGTGATCCTCGCCGTAGCCCGGGTGCTTGACGAGGTTTTCCTCCATGATGCGCCGCAGGATTTCGGGGTGAGCGCCCTCCATATAATCGGAATCGAAACGTGGGAAAACTGCCATCTCAAAGACTTCCTTTCCTCTCAACTATTTATACGAATGAACAATAAAAAGGGCTACTATTTTATGCGCCGCCGAGGCGGAAAACGATGCCGCAGACGGCGGCTATGCCGATGAATACGGCGGGGTGCCAGCGCTTTTTCCGCAGCACGAGCGCCGTCAGCGCCGCCGCCAGCAGGAGGCAGGGCAGATTAAACAGTGCGCCGAGACCGCGCCACGCGTCCGCATGGAAGAACACATCGACCGCCACGCCGATGACCGCCGCCGCGATCAGCCCGACCGAGGCGGGACGCAGACCCGAAAAGGCTCCGTCCACATAGCGGTTTTGGCGGAACTGCGCCAGAAAGCGGGCAATCACGAGGATGATGAGAAGCCCGGGCAGAATGAGCCCGAGCGTGGCGCAGAGACTGCCCCAAACGCCCGCGGCGGTATAGCCTGCGAAGGTCGCCATATTCACGCCGATGGGCCCGGGGGTGGACTCCGACACTGCGAGCATATCCGCGACATCTGTCGTTGTAAACCAGTCGGTGCGGACCGCCATGTCGTTCAGAAAGGGCAGTGTGGCAAGCCCGCCGCCGACGGAGAACAGCCCCGTTTTGAAAAATTCCCAGAACAGACGCAGGTAAATCATTTTCCCGCCTCCGTCCATACCTTGAGCACCACGCCCGTGATGCCCGCCGCCAGCACGAAGATGACCGGCGACACCGGCAGCAGCAGCGCCGCGAACAGGACGATGACGAAGATTGCCCGCGCCGGCGCGTCGATGACCGCGTTTTTATACAGTTTCACAAGGGAGCGCGTCGCCAGCACCACCACGGCGACGCGGATGCCCGCGAAGGCGTTTTTGACCGCCGGCACATCCGCAAAATTCCGCAGCAGCGCCGCCAGCGCGAGGATGATGCAGAAGGCGGGCAGAATGGCGGAGAGCGTGGCGACGATGCCGCCCGCAACGCCCTTTTGCTTGTAGCCGACGAAGGTCGCGGTGTTCACCATGATGATGCCCGGGGTACACTGTCCCACGGCGTAGCAGTCCGCGAGCTCCGATTCCGTCGCCCAGCCGCGCTTTTCCACGATCTCCCGCTCCAACAGCGGCAGCATGGCATAGCCCCCGCCGAAGGAGAGGATGCCGATGCGGAAAAAGCTCTCAAAAAGCTGCTTATACATGATGGGATCACCGCCTTTCTTTTTTATTATATCATTCTCCGGCGCACATATCAATCTTGTCAAGCGGCGGAAACGCCGTTATAATAAGAAAAAACGCGAAAGGACTTTTCCCATGCTTATTGATTTTTCCGCGATGGAAACCCGGCGGCTCGAACACTTCAAGGGCGGCGAGGGCTTCGTTGATGCCGAGATGCTCTTTGACGGCTCCGTCCGCATTCTTCACGGCCGCATTGCCCCGGGCTGCTCCATCGGCTGGCACGTCCACGAGGATTCCAGCGAGACCGTCTATCTGCTGGAGGGGAATGCCGTCGTGATCGAGGAGGACGGGGAATATCCCCTCACCGCCGGACAGTGCAGCTACTGCCCCAAGGGTCACGGTCACAGCGTCGTCAACCGCAGCGACGAGGACATCGTGTTCATCGGCGTGGTGCCGCAGCAATGACGGACATTCTTCACGCGGACAAACGCGTCCTCGTCGCCGTGAAGCCCGCGGGCGTTTTGTCCACGGACGAGGCGGGCGGGATGCCCGCGCTCCTGCGGCAGACGCTGGGGGATGACAAGGCCTGCGTCAAGACCGTGCATCGGCTGGATGCCGCCGTGGGCGGGGTCATGGTCTTTGCCCGCAGCGCCCGCGCTGCCTCCATCCTGTCGGAGGAGATTCGAAACGGCGGCTTTGAAAAGGAATACCTCGCCGTCTGTCACGGCGTTTTGGACGAAAAATCCGGTCTCATGCGTGACCTGCTCGGGCACGACGGGGCGCGGCGCATGACATACGTCGCGGAGTGTGCGGGCAAGGGTGTGCAGGAGGCGGAGCTTTTCTACGAGGTGCTGGGCGAAGCGGAGGGGCTGTCGCTCGTGCGTGTGGAGCTGCACACGGGGCGGACGCATCAGATCCGTGTGCAGTTCGCCTCCCGCGGGCACGGTCTGGTCGGCGACCGCAAATACGGCAAAATGCTCGACCGCTGCCCCATCGCGCTGTGGTCGCACGCCGTCGGCTTCACGCACCCCGAGTCCGGCGAGCGCCTGCGCGTCTGCGCGGAGCCGCCCGCGGTCTATCCGTGGACGGAGTTTACAATGTAAAAAAAGGAGGAAGCCAACGCTTCCTCCTTACTTTTATTCGGTCACTTCGGGCAGCTTGCACACATCGACCCAGCCGACGGGATGGCAGACCTGCTCCAGCTCGTCCGGCGTGATGCGCACGGCGGAATTGTCGCTGCCCGCCGCGGGGTAGACGGGGTCAAAGCGCCGCAGCGATTCGTCGAGATAGATCTCCACGCCCTCCGGCACGCCGAAGGGACACACGCCGCCCGCCTCGTTGCCGGTCAGCGCACCCACCTCGTCGCGGGCGAGCATCTTCGCCTTGGTGTGGAAGCGATCCTTGAATTTGCGGTTGTCGATCTTCTCGTCGCCCGCCGCCACGATCAGCGCCACCTTGTCCTCGATGCGGAAGCTCATGGTCTTGGCGATGCGCCCGGGCTCGCAGCCGAGTGCCTGCGCCGCGAGCTCGACCGTGGCGCTCGATACGTCGAACACCAGCACGCGGTCCGCCATGCCGTAATCTTCCAGATATTTCTTCACTTTTTCTACGCTCATATCCGATTCTCCTTGCAAGTGTGAGGGTTTAATATTAGAATAATAGCATGAAAGAACGAAAAATGGAAGTCGCCGTTCTCGGCGCATTGAATATTGACATTCTCGGCACGGCGAACGTGCCCTTTTCCTCCGCCTCCTCGCTGCCCGGGGAGGTCAAAACCGCCCTCGGCGGCACCGGCTGGAACGCCGCCCGCGCCTGTGCGCTGCTGGGTCTGGAGACGGACTTTATTTCGGTTTTGGCGCGGGACGGCTACGAGACCGCCATCCGCCGTCAGGCGCAGGGCTTCGGCGTGAACATCGAGCGCTGCCGCTGGGACGAGGGGCAGAACGGCTGCTTTCTCTCAATCTTTGACGCGGACGGCAAGCGCCTCGCCTCGGTCAACGACATGAATTTCTCCCGCCGGATGGACGTTTTTTTCTGCGATGCCGCCGCCCGTGCGCTGCCGGAGGACACCGTCGCGGTCGCGGACTGCGACTTGCAGGCGGACGCGCTCGCCAAATTCTGCGAAAAGCGGCCGGATGCGCCGCTTGTTGTGAACTGCGTCTCGGCATCGAAATGTATGCGCGTGCAAAACATCCTGCCCCGCATCCATACGCTCCTGCTCGGGCGCGGCGAGGCGGAACGGCTCACGGGTTACGCAGGCCCCGAACGCTGCGCCACCGCACTGCTCAAGCAGGGGCTTATGCGGGTCTGCATCACCATGGGCGCGGAGGGCGTGCTGCTCGCCGACCGCGAGGAAATGCGCCGTCTTGCCGAGACCGATGCGCACGGCGCGGGGGTCGATGCGGCGCTGACGGCGGCGCTTGCCGCGTCGCTGGCGCGGGGCATGGACGCAGACAAAACCGAAAAGCTGCTCACGGCGGCGGCTGCGGTGGCGGCTCTCTCCCGCGAGACCGTCAACCCCGAGCTTGCCCGCTTGAAACCGTATATTTAATGTTTGGAGGCGAAGCGCATGAACGAACCGCTTACCCCTGCGTTTGAGATCAAGCATACCATGTGCGATATCTGCACCCCCGGGCCGCAGTGCGGCGTGGACGCTTTTGTCAGGGACGGCAAAATCGTTCACATGGAGGGCACGAAGGGCTTCCCCGGCTCGGACGGGCGGCTCTGCGTCAAGGGTGCCGCCGGACGGCAGTATCTCTACCGCGCCGACCGCATCCGTCAGCCCATGAAGCGCGTCGGCGAGCGCGGCAGCGAGGATTTCGCGCCCATCTCCTGGGATGAGGCGCTCGACACCATCGCGGAAAAGCTGCTCGCGCAGCGCGCCGTTGATCCCGACGGCACGGTCTTTGTCAGCGGCTACAGCAAGTGGTACCGCCCGCTGCTGCATCGGCTGGCGCACTCCTACGGCACGGAGAACTACATCACCGAATCCAGCGCCTGCCACCGCGCCGAGGTCATGAGCCAAAAGGCGCTCTACGGCTGCGAGATGCGCTGCTCGCCCAAAGATGCGAACACCGTCGTCTGCTGGGGGATGAACGCGCCCGTCAACGCCTTCCTGCTCGGGGACGCGATCGTCCGGCGGCAGGAGCAGGGCGCGCGCATCGTGGTCATCGACCCACGCAAAACGTGGGCGGCGGAGCACGCCGATCTGTGGCTGCGCCCGAAAGCCGGCACCGACGCTGCGCTCGCCCACGCCGTCGCCAATCTCCTTTTGCAGAACGGCTGGCAGGATCAGCGCTTCCTCGAACGCTATGTCCACGGCTTTGAGGAATACAGCGCCTGCGTCGAGCGCTTCACGCCCGCCGTGGCGGAGAGCATCACGGGCGTTCCCGCCGCCGACATCGAGAGACTCGCGGAATGGCTCGCGCTCGACCCGAGCGGCGTGGTGCTGCCCTCCAATGCGCTGACCCACCGCGTCAATGGCTTCAACACGCATCGCGCCGTCCTGAGCCTGATGGTGCTGCTCGGGCGCGTGGACAGGGCGGGCGGTATGTTCCCCGACAACGACAGCTTCTGCCACTCGGACGGCGGCTTCGTGTCCAACGAGCTCGCGTTCATTGACGAGACCCGTCCGCAAAACGCCAAAAAACCCGTCGGCGCGGAGCGCTTCCCGCTCTGGCGCAGCATGGTGGACGAGGGGCAGGGCATGGAGCTCGTGCGGCAGATCACGGAGGGAACGCCCTATCCCGTCAAGGCGCTCGCGCTCTTCGGCGTGAACGACCGGATGTACCCCGAGTCGCCCAAGTTCCTCGCTGCCATGGACACGCTCGACTTCTCCTTCGCCGTCGATATTTTCTGGACGGACGTTTGCCGCCACGCGGACATCGTCCTGCCCGCCTGCACCTCCTACGAGCGCGGCGAGCTCAAGTGCTACGCCGGACACCTCGTGAACTACACGCAGCCCGCCGTCGCGCCGCTGTACGAAAGCCGCTCCGACGCGGATATTATCTGCGAGCTTTCGCGCCGCATGAAGCTCGGCGACGCGCGGCTGGACGCGGGCTATGAGGCGTGCGTCCGCTACATCTTCGAGCCCGCCGGCATCACGGACTGGGAGGCGGTCAAGGCCGCGCCGCTGCCCGTCGAGGTGCCGAACGCGAAGCGGTATGAGTGGGGGCGCTACCTCGCCGCCATCCCCACGCCGAGCGGGAAGATCGAGCTTTTGAGCGAGGCCGTCCGCGCCCATACGGACTTGAATCCCCTGCCCGCGTTCGAGGGGGAGGAGCCCGTCGCCGACTACCCCATGACGCTCATCAGCGGCGCGCGTATCCCCACGGGCATCCACTCGCGCGGGCACGATGTGCCGTGGCTGAAAGCCCTGCGCCCCAAGCCTCTGGCGGACATTAACCCCGCCGATGCCGAGGCGCTCGGTATCGCCGACGGCGACGAGGTCACGGTGTCGTCCGAGGCGGGCAGCATCCGCCTCACGGCGCATATCACGGATGCCGCCGCCGCGGGCGAGGTCCATGTGTACCACGGTTACCGCGACGCAAATGTCAACGCGCTCATCCCCATGCACCGCCTCGACCCCTACACGGGCTTCCCCTGCTACAAGCAATGCCCCTGCATGGTAAAAAAGGCGTAAGGAGGGTATCGGCATGAAATACAAGATGAATTTTGACCGCTCCCGCTGCATCGCCTGCGGAGCCTGCACCGTGGCGTGCATGGACAAATTCGGCATCGAGGCGCGGCGCGCGGAGAAGATCCCGCGCTGGTGCGCCGTGACGGAGATCCGTCAGTACGCCGACGGCGTGTTCGGGCCGAATCCCTTCAGCTGCTGGCACTGCGAGGACACGCCCTGCGTGAAGGCCTGCCGCTTCGGCGCGATGCACATCGACGAGCAGACCGGCTTCGCCGTCTGTGATACGACGAAGTGCATCGGCTGCCGCTGCTGTGTGTCCGGCTGCCCCATCAAGGCACCGCAGGTCAGCTACGACACCGGCAAGATCCAGAAGTGCGACGGCTGCATGGACCGGCTCGCGCAGGGCTTGGAGCCGCTGTGCGTCAAGGTCTGCCCCATGCGGGCGCTGAGCATCGAGAAAGTGGAGTAAGACAAAAATATCGGGAAAGGCAGAAATGCTTTTCCCGATGTTTGCTTTTATGGCTCTGCGTGCTTGCCGTGTGCCCACGGAAGAAGATGGCGGGTCATGTCCGTGCAGTCCACGGGGTCGCCTCCGTAGGTGACCGGCGGGTATAGACGGTCGGAAGCCTTCCCCCGGTTTGCTGCAAAACAAGCTTCTTATTTGGCATCAAGGTTTTCGATAAAGTTTGCCGCGAGGGCGAGCATCTGATCTTCAGCAAAGATGTCGGGGTCGTTTAGCTTGTGCATATCGGCTATGGTGAAGTGCAGGTCGCGGGCTTCGTCGTACCATTCGATGCCCGTTCCGGCATAGGGATTGGTTGACACATAGACCTCCTGCGCCCCGATGCGGACGCTCTCCCATGCGCCGAGCTCGTTCGCAGCGGCGATCTCCGCCTCAAACAGCGCACGGGTCAGGCTCTCATCGTGGCTCTCGTCCGTCCACTGCCGTGTATAGCGGAAAATGTAGGTCGAATCGCCCTGTCCGTCCAACTCGTCCGTATAGTAATAGGTCACACCGTATTCGTTCGGCATTTCCTCGGGATAGCCGGACACGTTTTTTGAGCTCGGCATATTGAAGATAACGCGATTCTGCAAATACTGCTCCGGCAGCGTCTCGGGCAGCTCGTAGTTGCCAAGCTCTTTGAGTATGAGCGCGTCCCATTCCTCTTGGCTGTGCTGAGCTTCGTATTGTGCGAGTTCCGCTTCCAAGCGGGCATCGGCCTGCTCCATCTCGGCTCGCCTCTGTGCCGCGTCCGCCTGATATTTCTCCTTGTAGTCCGCCACAGCAGAGGGGATATTGCTCCGGTCTGCATCCGCGGCATAGAGCTTGCTTAGTTCTGCGAGATTCAGCCTGTCCGCGACGGCCTCCGCTTCCGCTCGCGTTTCTATGCCCGTCATGCTCACCGTGACGGTTGCCTTGTCGAAGCGGGAGACGAGGAAAGCGTTGATCGGCGCGGCGGCGGGGTCGGCCATCGCCAGTGTGACACCCGTGCCGTCCGCCGTCTCATAGCCCCACTCCTCAAAGTCGGGGGCGATGCTCATGGAAAGCGTTGAGAAAGAGCCGTCCACGTTGACATCGACATAGACATACATATCTTCATCCAGCGCCGTGCTCAGCGCAAAGGAGCCGTTTTCGTACACCGTGCCGTGATCGGTCGAATACTCATTTTGCCAGATATCCTCCAGCCCGAGCAGTCCGCAAAGCTCCTTTTCCGTATTGACGGGCGTACTGAGCGTATGGAGCGTCAGACCGTATTTTGCCGCGAGCTCGTCCAGTTTTTGCGCCTGCTCCGTAAACCACGCCTGATAGATCCACGCATAGTTTTCCGCCGTCTCATAGTAGCTGTCGTCCACGCCGAGCGGTGTCCACGGATCGGGATTTTCCGCCCACCATGCGTTGTTCCAATCCGTCCATTCGGCATAGGTCTGATACTCCGGACTGCCCGCGATCCCATTGACCGAAACATCGACTCGCTCCCACGGGGCAATCGCGGCTTCGCCCTGAACTCTCTCTGTCCCATACGGCTCACCAATCAAAACATCCCTGAACGCGATCTGATACACCGCGAGTGCGCCGCCGATGAAAAGCGCCGCGCACACCGCCGCGATAAGAATTGTTCTGTATAGGGGTCGCACTTTTTTACCGTATTTCTCGCCGGAATCATGGTTATGGATTGTTTTCATAGTCATCTCCTTGATCATTTCGGGCTCACAGCTTTCGCCGACAACCCAATCGACGACTATTTCATCGCCGTAATCAAAGATATCGGAAACATTCTTATTCAATGAAATAGCCTCCTTCTGTCAGCTCCCGACGCAGGAGTTCCTTACCGCGCCGGAGCTTTGTTTTGACGGTGTTGACATTGAGCTGCATCGTTTCGGCAATCTCGGATGCTGTCTGATACAAATAGTAGTGCCGAATGAATATCACGCGATCCGG
>JAZUEL010000025.1:0-2110 GCA_045640125.1 Oscillospiraceae bacterium | reverse complement strand
GCGAAGCGCGGTCAGCGCGAGCCGTCGTCAGAAGAAATATACTCCGTTCCGCTTCCGCCTATGGCGAAAGCTCCACATCCGTATGTTCCTTCTTCCTCTCCCAAACAAAACATAGGTTTTGTTTGGGACCCAAGATAGGCGGGCGTAATCCGCAAGGGGCGTATGCCCCGAGGATTATGCCGGGCGAATTTACTTCGCCCGAGCAGATCAAATCTGACGGAATAGAATGGCACAGGGGCAATGCCCCTCCGACTTCAACCAATAAGGGGAATCCATATAAAAACTATGCTGATCGTTCAAAAATTCGGCGGTTCCTCCGTTGCGGATACCGCAAAGATCAAAAACGTCGCCGCGATCATCGCGGAAAGCTACCTCGCCGGAAACTCGCTGGTGGTGGTGCTGTCCGCGCAGGGCGACACCACCGATGAGCTTCTGGAAAAAGCCGCGGAGCTCAACCACAACCCCTCCAAGCGGGAGCTGGATATGCTCCTGACGACGGGGGAGCAGCAGTCCATAGCGCTTATGGCGATGTGTCTGGAGGGTATGGGGCTGCCCGTCATTTCGCTGACCGGCTGGCAGGCGGGTATGCACACCGACACCGCCTACGGCGATGCCCGCATCCGCCGCATCGACACCGAGCGGCTGCGCCGCGAGCTGGACAACAAGCGCATCGTGCTGGTCGCGGGCTTCCAGGGCATCACCAAGTATGACGACATCACCACGCTCGGACGCGGCGGCAGCGATGCCACGGCGGTGGCGCTCGCGGCGGCGCTGCACGCCGACCGCTGCCAGATCTTCACCGATGTCGAGGGCGTGTTCACCGCCGACCCGCGCAAGGTCCCGAACGCCCGCAAGCTCGACGAGATCACCTGCGACGAGATGCTGGAGCTCGCGTCCATGGGGGCGCAGGTGCTGATGAACCGCTCCGTGCAGCTCGCCAAGCGCTACGGTGTGGAGCTCGAGGTCTTGTCCTCGATTTTGAGAAAGCCCGGAACCATAGTCAAGGAGGTCACCAAAGATATGGAAGAAATGAAGATCACCGGCATCGCCAAGGATGAGCACGTTGCCCGCCTGACCGTGGAGGGGCTGAGCGACACCCCGGGTGCCGCGTTTAAGGTGTTCGGTGCCATCGCCCGCGAGGGCGTGAACGTGGACATCATCATTCAGGCCAACGGCCGCGACGGACGCAACGATATGTCCTTCACCGTCAAGGAGTCCGATGCGCAGAAAGCGGAGGATGCCGTGCTGAGCAAAAAGTCCGCGCTCGGCATCGAGGGCGTCAGCGTCGATCACGATATCGCCAAGGTCAGCGTCGTCGGCGCGGGCATGATGTCGAACAGCGGCATCGCGTCGCTGGTGTTCGAGGCGCTGAACGACGAGAACATCAACATCCAGATGATCTCCACGAGCGAGATCAAGCTCTCCGTCATCATCGCGCAGTCGCAGGCCGACCGCGCCGTCGCCGCCATCCATCGCAAATTCTTCGAGAGCTGACGCTCTCGAAAAACTTTGATCTGCTCGGGCGAAGTGAATTCGCCCGGCATAATCCTCGGGGCAAACGCCCCTTGCGGATTACGCCCGCCCCCGGCGGGCGGCTCGCGCTGACCGCGCTTCGCAGACGGGATTATGCTTCTTTTACAGCCTCAAAGCAGAATCAGTCTTCCTCGTCGTCGTATTCGACCACATCGCCCTCGGCTTCCTTTTTGCCGTCGAGGTCGATGTTCAGCTTTTCCTTGGCTTTTTTCTTGATGCGAGTCCAGACGATGCCGATGACCGCGCCCACCGCCACGACGATGCCCGCCACGACCTGAATGGTATAGGTCATCACGGAGGGGTCGATGTAGGCGTGAGCGCCCATGACAAAGAACAGGGCGATACCGGAAACGATGCAGAGCTTGGAGATAGATTTCATTTGTCTTCCCTCTTATTTTCTTTGATTTCCCGAATACGCGACAGGAGATATTTGCCCGCCGCACGGGACGATTTTCCGAGATTATAGAGCGTTTCTTCCTTCAGCGCCGCGATCTGCGCCGAGGACTTCTCCGGCTGCGCCAGAATATCGTGCACCGTTTCGCCCATGCCGGTAAGTCCGTCCGGCGAAAGCTCCGCG
>JAZUEL010000024.1:0-4505 GCA_045640125.1 Oscillospiraceae bacterium | reverse complement strand
CATGAGCATCACGGTGTTGGCGTTGTAGTCGTGACTTTCAAAATAGTAGTCGCAGAAGGCTTCGGGGTCGGTGTAGCTGCCCATGCTGTCTACGGTCACAACGGTCACGTCGCGTCCGCAGCGGGCGGAAATGTCCTCGAGCTGCGAAAGCAGCGCGGCTTCCTCGCTGTCGGACAGCAGATCGGCTTCGTCCATAAGAAGCGTGAAGGGCATGGGCTCCTCCACGGGAGCGGGCACGATCAGCACATCCGGTTCGTCGGGCTCGGGCAGCTCGGCGTTCTCGTCGGGCTCGACAGCTTGATTCACAAGCGAGACCATGGCACCGGCGGCATTGATGTAGCCGTAGGCACCGACGAACCAGCTTTCTGCCTCATTGAGAACCTGATAGAGCGCGGTCATATAGCTTTCGTTGTCCGTGATCCCCGAGCAAATGCCGGTGGACTGGACGCGATAGCTGTCGCCCTCCAGGTCAGCGTAGAGCATCAGGATGTTTT
Organism: Oscillospiraceae bacterium; assembly: GCA_045640125.1. Classification (GTDB taxonomy): domain Bacteria; phylum Bacillota; class Clostridia; order Oscillospirales; family Oscillospiraceae; genus CAJOIG01. Next base: position 4,011 of record JAZUEL010000024.1, on the reverse strand, counting down.
CGTGATCGCCGCCGGTCATCTCCTCGAAGAGCGCATCCTCGTCGCAGGAGGCATCCGTGATAGCGAAGAGAATGCGTGCGCCGGTCGCGGCGTAGACATCCTCGGCGGCCTTGTTCAGCTCCGCGATATGCTCGTCGGACATCCATCCGTCGGGGTCGTAGATGTAGGAAAAATCGTCCGCCAGCGCGGGGACGCTCAGCGCTGCGAGAAGCATCAGCGTGATAAACAGGGAGATCAGTCTTTTTTTCATCGTCATACCCTCCCTCAATGCAGCAGATACGCGGCGAGATACGCCAACGCACCGATGCCGGCGGTGAGACCGCCGAGCCAGAGCGCAAAGGCGCGCTTGTTCATGGGAAGATCGCCGACGAATTTGCCGGTCTGACCGTTCATGGCAAAGAGATATTGCTTGTTGCGCCAGGTGGTCGTGAGCAGCCACACGGGATAGAGTGCATAGTGGGACACGCCGTTCGACAGGCTCACCTGACAGGATTCCGGTGTGACGGTGGTGAAGCCGTGTACGGTGTCGCGCAGAGCCTCCTCCATGCTGGCGCGGATGCGCTCATTGGCGCGGGGGGCGCTCTCGTCCATGCCGACATCGTATTTGTCGGCGAGGTAGCCCGCCATGTAGGCGGTCTGGAAGTCCACGGCCTGCGAGAGATCGTAGGGCTCGATGGATTCCATCAGATCGTCCGGCATCTTACTCGAGCCGTCCACGGGGATGGCGTTGAAGCCCATGGTACCGGCGCGGTGGACGGCGAAGTAGCTGGTTTCGGTGTAGTTGTAGTCGCTGTCCGACCAGTGGCGGACTTTGGTGGCCCTGAAGTTGGCTTTTCCGGCGGCATCCGCGTCAAAGAGCCAGAAGGGGACGTAAACGCCCTTGAGCTCGTCGATGTGGTTTTCGGTTTTGAACGCCTTGGGCAGCAGGACTTTTTTGGTCAGATGCTTTTTCAGCGCCCGTTTGGCGGATTCTTTGTCGAGCTTAAAGGGGATAATGAGGTCGGGGCGCAGATCGCCGGCGAAGCTGCCCTTGATGACAACGGGGTTGCCGCAGTAGGGGCAGGCGGTCGCGCCGGTATTCTCGTCCGCGACGATCTCGCCCGCGCAGGACTGGCAGATGTAGACTCGCATATTGTCCGCCTCGCCCTCCGACCACTCCGCGCCTGCGGGAGCCTGCCAGCCCATATCGTTTTCGTGGCTGTCCAGACCGGCATCGAGCTTTTGCAGCGCCTCCATTTCGAATTCGGAGTCGCAGTAAGGGCATTTCATTTTCTGGATGCCGCTGTCGAAGGCAAGTGCACCTCCGCAGTTCGGGCATTTGTATTCCTGTACGTCAGGCATAGAGTCTATCCCTTCCTTTCGGAGAAGCGGGCGCAGTATATCGCTGCGCCCGCTTCGATGGTGTTGTATATCAGCCGCCAAAGGCTGCGCCGCATTCGGGGCAGAACTTGGGGACAGCGCTGCCTTCGGGTACTTCCCAACCGCAGGCGGAGCACTTGGCAGCCGCGGGCTTGGCCGCGCCGCATTCGGAGCAGAACTTGCCCGTGTTCACCGCGCCGCAGGCGCATTTCCAGCTGCCGGGATCGAGGGGCTTGGGAGCGCCGCACTCAGGGCAGAATTTGCCGGTGGCGGTGGCACCGCAGGAGCATTTCCAGCCCTCGGCGGCGGGAGCGGCGGCAGCGGGCGCGGGCGCAGGGGTGGCGGCGGCACGCTGCTGGGCGGCCATGTTGAAGAAATCCTGTGCGTTCATGCCGCCGGAAGCCTGCGCCATACCCATGCCCATAAAGCCGGTCATGGCACCGCCCGCGTTACTCGCGGCGTTCTTCATCGCCTCGGCCTGTGCGCCGACGAGGGTGGAGCCGGCGAGCAGAGGATCGGCGTTCTTGATGCGCTCGGCATCCTCATCGGGCAGGGTGATGGAGCCGAGAGCGACGGAAACGACCTTCAGACCGCGGTTTTCGCCCCACTTGGTGCTGAGCGCCTCGTTGAGCGCGTCCTCCAGCTCGGTGGTGTGAGCGGGGATCTGGTTGGGGCGAAGCTCCAGCTCGGACAGCTTCGCCAGGGCGGGCTGAAGCGCGGAGATAAATTCTGTTTTGAGCTGGGAGTCGATCTCGCCGCGGGTGAACATATTGGAGACATTGCCGCAGACGTTGGTGTAGAACAGCAGGGGGTCGGCGATGCGGTAGGAATAGATGCCCGAGCAGCGCACGGCGGTGTCCATGTCAAGACCGATCTTGCTGTTGACAACACGGAAGGGGATGGGGTTCGGCGTGCCGAACTTGTTGTCCATGAGCTCTTTTGTGTTGAAGTAGTACACACGCTGATCCTTGCCGGTCTCGCCGCCGTAGGCAAAGCGCTTGCCGACGGTCTTGAAGGTCTCCTTGAGGGTGTCGCCGAGCTTGCCGGTGAAGATGGAGGGCTCGGTGGAGGTGTCGTAGGTGTATTCGCCGGGCTCGGCGCAGAAGTCCACGATCTTGCCCTGCTCGACAATGATCATGCACTGTCCGTCCGCCACGGCGATGCCGGAGCCATTGGAGATGATGTTATCGGTGCCGTTGTTGGAGCCGCGGGAGGTGCTGCGCTTCTGGCCCTTGACGAGAAGGACCTCTTTGGGCATCGCGTCGCAATAGAAAAACTCTTTCCACTGGTCAGCCAGAACGCCGCCGGCTGCACCGAGTGCCGCTTTGATAAGTCCCATAATGATATCTCCTTTTTTGTTGATTTTTGATGCACTCATTATATCATAGCTTTTTACAAATGTAAAATCTCAATAATTTACTATTTTTTTCAAGCGTTCTTGAAAAAACGAACGAAAAAAAGGTCAATTGACGTGCCGCAGACGGTTTTTTGTGTTATACTGAACAAAAACAGAAAAGGACAGGGCTATGAGAAGCTACGAAAGCTATAACGAGCGCATCAACCGAAAGCTGGCGAAAAAGACCCACATGATCGACGTGGCGGCGGGACGCTGCAAAGCGGAGCTGGTGCTGAAAAACGCGGCCTATGTGAACGTGTTTTCCAATCGGATCTGCCATGCGGATATCGCCGTGGCGGACGGTCTGGTCGTCGGGCTGGGGGAGTATGACGGCGAAACGGAGATCGACTGCTCGGGCAAGCTTGTGCTGCCCGGCTTCATGGACGCGCATCTGCATCTCGAAAGCGCCATGGTCGCCCCGGGCGAGTTCGTCAAAGCCGTTCTGCCCCACGGCACGACCACGGTCATCGCCGACCCCCACGAGATCGCCAACGTCATGGGCGAGGACGGCATCGAATATATGCTGCAGGCGACGGAGGGGCTTCCGGTGGATGTCCATTTCATGCTGCCGAGCTGCGTGCCGGCGACACCGCTGGACGAGAGCGGCGCAGCGCTGGACTACCACGCCATCGACGCTTTTTACGAATACCCCCGCGTGCAGGGGCTGGCGGAGATGATGAACTCCTTCGGCGTCATCCACAACGACCCCGCCGTGATCAGCAAGATCGTGGCTGCGCAGGCGCATCACAAGAAGATGGACGTCCACGCGCCCGATCTGCAGGGCGGCGATCTCAATGCCTATATCACCGCCGGCATCTACTCCGATCACGAGTGTTACAGCGCAGCCGACGCGATGGCGAAGCTCGAGCGCGGACAGTACATCATGATCCGCGAGGGCACGGCGGCGCACAATCTGGAGGCGCTGCTGCCGCTTTTGCAGCCGCAGTTTGCCGACCGCTGTATGTTCTGCTGCGACGACAAGCACCCGAGCGACCTGCTTCACAAGGGACACAACGACACCATCGTGAAGCGTGCCATCGAGCTCGGTGCCGACCCGATCGCCGCCGTCAAGGTCGCGGGGCATAACGCGGCGCGCTACTTCTCGCTGAATAACCGCGGCGCCATCGCGCCCGGGTATCTGGCGGATTTCGTCGTCATCGACAGCTTCGAGAGATTCACGGTGCAGCAGGTGTTCAAGCGCGGCGTGCTGCAATACGAAAACGGCGTGCTGCGCGAGCCGGAGACGCCCGCGATCA
>JAZUEL010000023.1:0-66209 GCA_045640125.1 Oscillospiraceae bacterium | reverse complement strand
TCCTTAAACAGATTCAGGAGTTTGTTTTTCTTTTCCACACCTTAACCCCCTTTTCGTTCGCTACGCCAAGCGCCAGCGCAAATACGAGGATGACGCCCATAATGATCCACTGCGTGTATTGGTTCATGCCGAGGAATGTGAAGCCCGAGGACATGAAGCCAATGAACAGGAAGCCGACCACCGTGCCGACGATGGAGCCTTTGCCGCCGAGAACGCTTGTTCCGCCCAAAACCACGGCGAGGATGATGTCCATTTCCTTGCCCATGGCGATCTGAGGGTTGGCAGAGACGCTTCGCGCGATGTAGATGATGGCGGCAAGCGCGGTACATACACCGCAGAGACTGTATGAGAAAAAGACGTTCAAGCGGGAACGGATGCCGGAAAAACGCGCCGCCTTGGGGTTTGCACCTATGGCATAAAGCCGCTGACCGAATACGGTGCGCTTCAGAATGTAAGCGAAGATGATGATAACAACAATGGCGATGACAACACTGATGGGGAGGAAGCCAAACAAATAGCCGCTTCCGATGAAGTCAAAGATGGGCTCGCCGACACGAACGGTGTGACCCGAGGCGATGATCATGGTCAGAGCGCCGAAGATGGAGCCGGTGCCGAGCGTAGTGATAAAGGCGTTCAGCTTGAGACCGGAGACCAGCGCGCCATTTAAGGCACCGCAGGCAAAGCCCAAAACCAGAGTCGCGACGATGGCAAACAGGGGACCGACGCTGGTGAATTTAGCGCACAGCACCGTCAGCAGGGTCAGCATGGAGCCGACCGACAGGTCGATGTTGCCCGTGATGATCACAAAGGTCATGGCGCAGCAGATGATGCCGATGTGCGACTGTTGACGGAATACGTTGGAAATGTTGGTCCAAGTCAGAAAGTTACCGCCGGTAATGGACGGAGCGAGGATCGAGACCAGAATGATAAAAGCAATCATGGCGAGAAAAACGCCGCTTCCGTTCAAAGCGATAAAACGCTTCCAAACGCTTTTGATTTTTTCCATTATGCTTCACCTCCCGCTGTATAACTCTGTGTGCCGAGTGCGGCAGCAAGAACGGTTTCATTGTTTGTGCCGATAACGGGAAGCTCGGCGGTCTTTGCGCCTTCGCAGATTGTGATGACACGGTCGCACATTCCCATGATTTCTTCAATTTCGGAGGAGACCATGATGATGGCGACACCGGACTTGGCCAGTTCATTCAAAAGGGTGTAGATCTCGGCTTTTGATCCGACATCAATACCACGCGTCGGCTCGTCAACGATCAACACCTTCGGATTCATCATCAGCCACTTGGCGACAACGACCTTTTGCTGGTTGCCGCCGGACAGGTTTCCGGACAACTGAGCAAGGGACGGTGTCTTAATGCTGATAGAGTCCACATAGCTGTCGGCCAGATTCTTCTGTTCCGCCCGGTTGATGATACCCGCATGGGAGATCTGGGGCAGCTTCACGAGCGTCATGTTTAAGAGGATAGAAAGGCGAAGCATAAGCCCTTCGCTTTTTCGGTCTTCCGTGCAGAAGCCGAGACCGGCTTCGATGGCGGCCGTGGGGGAGCTTTTTTTCAGCGGTGTTCCTTCCAGTGTTACCGAGCCGCCCGTAATCTTGTCTACGCCGAAAATGGCACGCATGATCTCGCTTCGCCCTGCGCCGACAAGACCGAAGAAACCGAGGATTTCTCCCTTACGCAGCTTGAAAGAAATATCGTGGAACTTTTCGCCGCAAAGATTTTCCACTTTCAGAACGGGCTCCAAAATGCAGCGTCCCTCGCGGGAAGGATATTGTTGATCCAGCGGACGGCCGATCATGTTTGTGATCAGCATCTCCTGCGTGGTGTCCGCCGTGTTCATCGTCACGATGTTCTGACCATCACGGATCACGGTGATGCGGTCGGAGATTTCCATGACCTCGTCGAGTTTGTGGCTGATGTAAACAATGGCAATATTATTGGCGACGAGCTTGCGAATGACTTTGAAAAGTGTATCGGTTTCGGCCTCCGACAGAGACGAGGTGGGCTCGTCGAGGATGATGCAGCGCGCCTTGCGGGTCAGGGAACGACCGATCTCCAGCATCTGCTGCTGCCCGATAGAAAGATCGCCTGCGATGGTTTTGGGCGATATATTCAGCTCGAGTTCCTCCAGCACGGCAGCCGTATCGCTGTATAGCTTGTTATAATCAACGAGCTTCCCCTTCAAAGGCAGATTGCCGATATACAGGTTTTTGGCAACATCCAACTGCTGTGCAATGGAAAGCTCCTGATACACGCAGGATACGCCTAAACCAATGGCTTCATGAGTGTTTTGAATATGTACTTCTTTTCCGTCGATGAAGTACTGTCCGCCGTCGGCGGCATGAACGCCCGTCATGACCTTGATCAAGGTCGACTTTCCGGCGCCGTTTTCTCCGCAGAGTGCATGGACTTCGCCGGGATAGATGTCAAAACTGACATCCGACAGAGCAACAACACCCGGGAAAATCTTGGTTATATTTTTGAGCTCAATCAAGGGCGTGCCTTTTTCCTCCATAAGATCACCTCGCCAGTCGATGAATGTTAAACAAATGCTTTACTAATAAAAAATATAGCACTGAAATGCAATTTTGACAATCAAAAGTGATTATTTTTTAACCTTTATTTAATCGAACAGGACTCTTTAAAAAAGTGGAATTTCAATAATGGGTTTTTGGCTGCGCATGGCATAAAGCATGGTATTCTGTGTGCCTCCGGAGCAACCGGAATACGCAGCGATCAGAATGTCGGAATGATCGACCATATAGCGATTCCGCTCCATCATGCAGTCCGGCGTATACTGACTGTGCAAAACGGTCCGGTGGTCGGCGCTTTCGGCAAGTCGGTAATAGCGTTTTTGCGTTGGCCTGTCCCATTGGGATGCCTGTCCGTCATAGGGAATGACAGCCTCCAATTCTATCTCGGGGTGCTCATCCCGCAGGGATGCAACAGCTTCTCCGAAATAGAGATCACACCCGCTGGCCATACCGCAATAAAAACGGCGGAAGCCATCGAGGTACAAAGAAAAAATAACATCGGCTATTTTCTGCTTCAGGGTGACGCAGCATGGGTCGGATTCATTGTTGTGCCACGGAAGCTTTTCGGCTCGATGACCTGTAAAGCAACAGCATTTTATCGTCTTTTCCATGTGGAAATTATAACATATACTTCGATGTCTTGCATTATATTTTTTGTATGCTATAATAAAAAAGTCTTCAGGGCGGGGTGAAAGTCCCCACCGGCGGTATAGCCCGCGAGCGCGAATGCGTTGAGCCGATGAGATTTCGGTGCCGACAGTGAGAGTCTGGATGGAAGAAGACGGCTTTTGTCGTTTGCTTTTTCTCTGCCCGGAAGATAATTCCGGGTGTTTTTTTATGGGAGATTTCGGATGAAAACGAGAAAAATCACTTGTATGGCTGTACTGGCGGCATTAAGCGTTGTGCTGGTCGCGGTTATCCATATTCCTATGCCTGCGCCTATTTCGTTTTTGGAATACGATCCGGCGGATATTCCGATTTTGATTTGTGGTTTTGCCTTCGGACCGTTGGCTGCTCTGATCGTGACGGTTGCGGCAGCGCTGATCCAGGGGCTGACGGTCAGTGCACAGAGCGGAATATATGGGATTATTATGCACATCCTGGCGACGGGAGCGTTTTCCGTCGTTTCTGCTGCGATTTATTCGGCACACAAAAACAAAAAGCAAGCTGTGATCTCGTTGTTGATCGGAGCGTTGGCGCGTCTCGTGTTGATGTTCGGGGCAAACCTTGTGATTACTCCGTATTTTATGATGGGAGCAGTCAATGTCGAGACAACAAAAGCAGTACTGCAGTTAATGCCCTTTATCCTCCTGTTCAATTTTGGCTCTGCCTTGTTAAACGGAGGAATCACATTTTTAGTATACAAAAGGGTTTCGCCGATTCTTCATAAGAAATAAAACCGACCGAAAATTTTCCATATTTTTCTTCACTCGTCGTGCAAATTCAGCCTCCGATTTGGAATAATAGAACTGTGCAAAACAAACAGGAGGCAATTTGAATGAAAAAGCATATAGCTGTTATCGCATCAGCCATTATGATGGTATTGATGCTCTGCGCATGCAATGCACGCAATGCGGTCGCGCCCAGCGCTAAACCTGTTCCCACCGCTGTTGCGGCAACGCCGAGTACTGCCCCGGCGGCAACACCGGACACCAAGGACGATCAGCATGATATGGATGCGGAGAAACCGACACCGACTCCTCTCATGGACACAGACAAGATGCTGGAAGATATGCAGGATGACATGGATGACATGGTCAACGGGGAAGACCCCCTGCTGCAAAATGACGGCGACAAAGAGATGCTGAACGGAGAAAACGAGCAGAGTATCGGCTGAAAAGGTCAACGGTTCGATTGAATACGAACCGTTGACTTTTTTTCATGCAGCGGTATAATCGGCGTAAAGGAGGGAGTGTCATGCGTCCCACAGTTGATCAAGCATTTGAAATCATTAAAAAATACAATCAGGAGGCGTTTCACCTTCAACACGCCCAGACCGTCTCTAAGGTCATGGGAAAACTGGCGGAGCAATATGATTCGGGACATGAAGAATACTGGGCTGCCGTCGGAATGCTGCACGACATCGACTTTGAGCTTTACCCCGAACAGCATTGCGTGAAAGCCGTCGAGCTGCTCCAACAGGAAGACGTTGACGAGGACATGATTCATGCCGTTGTCAGTCACGGATGGGGCTTGTGCAGCGATGTTGAGCCGACAAGGTACATGGAAAAAGTCTTATTTGCGACGGACGAATTGACCGGATTGATCGGCGCGGCGGCATTGATGCGGCCGACTGGCTTTGATGGAATGGAAACAAAGTCGGTCATGAAAAAGTTTAAGGACAAGAAATTTGCTGCAGGCTGCAGCAGAGAGGTGATTTCGCAGGGAGCACAGATGCTTGGTATGGAAGTGTCGGAGCTCGTTAGCATCACCTTGGATGCCATGAAGGATTGAATAAACATCCCGTCAGTATTCTTATGAATATTTGACGGGACTTTTTGCATATTTATTTTGAGATCTGCGTGAGGGCAGACTGCAGAATAGCGCGATTCTCCTCAGAAATCGGACAGAGAGGCAAACGCATTTCGTCACTGCATAATCCAGCCATGGACATGGCGGCCTTGATCGGAATGGGATTGACTTCAATAAAGAGTTTTGCGAATAGATTGGAGAATTGATTATACCAGACGACTGCCTCAGAGTATTTCCCATCCAAGCACAAACGGCATAGCTTCACAATGACTTCCGGCAGCAGGTTGGATGCGACCGAAATGACACCTTTGGCACCATGCGCCATCATAGCCAGGGTATCGGAATCGTTTCCACTCCAAAAATTCAAGGAATTTCCGCATTTTGCAATGCATTGTGCAAAGGCGGCTAAGTTGCCGGAAGCTTCTTTTACACCGTTAATATTCGGATGCTTAGACAATTCTATATATGTTTTCTGCTCGATTCCGATTCCGGTGCGGCCGGGTATATTATAAACAATGACGGGAATGGATATCCGATCCGCTACATAGTAGAAATGCCGGATCAGTCCGATTTGCGTTGTTTTGTTGTAATACGGAGTCACCATCAGCACGGCATCCGCGTGAGCATCTTCCGCTTCCTTCGCCCGGTTCAGAGCCTGCTGTGTATTATTGGAGCCGATACCGCAGATGACAGCCATGCGCTTATTCACATATTCGGTGCATACATTGAATATTTCTTCGTGTTCAGTATTGCTTAATGTTGCAGATTCTCCTGTTGTTCCGCATAAAACAACGGCTTGAATTCCTGCGTTGATTTGATAATCCAAAAGCTTTTTCATAGTTTCATAGTCGACTTTTCCCTTCTGGAATGGTGTGACGATGGCGGTGCATGCACCTTCAAAAACAGCTTTTTTCAAATTCAGACCTCCCTAAAAAATAAAAGATGCCGGGACATTGTCCTCGGCATCTTTTGTATAATTTGTTTGCTTTCCTTTATTGGAAGTATCCTTCAGCGGTTAGAAGTTCGGCCAGCAGTACGGCACCGCCGGCAGCTCCACGCAGAGTGTTGTGAGACAGGCAGACAAATTTGTAGTCGTATTGTGTGTCGGCACGGAGTCGTCCGACGGAAACCGCCATTCCATTTTCCAGATTTCGGTCCAGATTGGTTTGCGGACGATTCGGCTCCTCAAAATAATGCAGGAATTGTTTCGGCGCAGAAGGGAGATTTAATTCCTGAGGATGTCCTGCGAATTTTGCCCAGCGGTCGAGGATCTGTTCTTCGGTCGGCTTGTTTTGAAAACGGGCAAAAACTGCGGCCATGTGTCCGTTTGAGCAGGGGACACGGAGACATTGTGCCGTAATAGCGGGAGAAGATGCGTTCTTGATTACACCGTCTTCCACATATCCCCAAAGCTTTAAGGGCTCCCGCTCGGATTTTTCTTCCTCGCCGCCTATATAGGGAATTATATTATCTACCATTTCCGGCCAGGTTTCAAAGGTTTTTCCGGCACCGGAAATTGCCTGATAGGTGCAAACAAGAACGTCGGTCAGACCGAATTCATCCTTGAGGGGATGCAGGGCCGGAACATAGCTTTGCAGGCTGCAGTTTGATTTCACAGCAATAAAACCACGCTTTGTTCCGAGTCTTTTTCTTTGGGCAGGGATCACAAGCAGATGCTCCGGATTGATCTCGGGCACAACCATCGGCACATCGGGTGTCCAGCGATGAGCACTGTTATTGGAGACAACAGGGCATTCAAGCTTGGCGTAGGCTTCCTCTAAAGCCATCAGCGCCTCTTTTTCCATATCGACAGCAGAGAAAACAAAATCGACCGTTTGAGCGATTGTTTTCATATCTGCCTGAGCATCCAATACGCGAATATCCTTGGCTTTTTCCGGCATGGGAACCTCGATGGCCCATCGATCGCCGATCGCATCTTCATAGCGTTTGCCTGCGCTTCGTTCGCTCGCGGCGATTATAGTAAGCTCAAACCATGGATGATCTGCCAATAGCGAAACGAAACGCTGACCGACCATGCCGGTTCCGCCTATCACACCTACCTTTAATTTCTCCATACAGATGCCTCCTTCGACAAAATATATGTTTTTCAGTAAATAATATTACCTTTTTGTAACTAACTGTTGACATTTTGTAAACATTTGTATATATTATAAAGGTAAAACCATGAAAAGCACTATAGCAGAATCATTAGATTTAGTCAATTCCGGAAAGGAAGAAGATTTTTATGATACAAAAGAGATCGAAAAAAGCCATTGCCTTGTTGCTTTCTCTGATACTCTGCATGGGACTTTTGCTGTCCATACCCGTATCCGCGGCCAGCGTCAGCGATTTTTCCGATGTAAAAAGCAGCTCGTGGTACTATGACAGCGTTTCTTATGTTGTCGGCAAAGGGCTTTTTCAGGGGTTGACCTCTACGAGCTTTGGGCCCAATGGCTCCATGACACGCGGAATGTTTGTCACTGTCTTGGGACGTTATGCCGGTGCAAAGGCGGACTCCTGGTGCGCGGCGAAAATTAACGGCAGCGATGTCAATATTCGCGCAGATGCCGGAACGTCTTATTCCAGTTTGGGAACGCTGAGCAAAGGGACGTCGGTGACCATCCAAGGAGAAAAGAACGGCTGGTACTATGTCAGCACAGGCTCCAAGTCCGGTTATGTTCTGGCGAAATATATCACGCCTACATATCATCATTTTACGGATGTGGCCTATGGCCAATATTACACCGGCTATGCGATTTGGGCTTATGAAAAGGGCTATGTTTCCGGAACAAGCGATTCATCGACCTTTTCGCCGAACAGCAAGATCACCCGTGAGCAAATCTGTAAGATTCTTTATAGTTTTGCAAAGAATAACGGCTATTCTTTACCGACGGTGAATGATGCCATGGAGTTTTCGGATGCGTCCTCGATCCACTCCTGGGCGGTGGATGCCATCAACGCTTTGCAGCGCGCCGGCATCATTAACGGCTATGAGGATAAATCCATAAAGCCGACCAAAACCGCAACCCGTGCGGAAGTAGCAAAAATTTTGCAGTCTTTCATTCAAACTCTTGGCGAATCCGGCGGCGGCGAGGAGACAAGCGGTGGAGATGAACAGGGCGGCGAGGTTCCGATATCCGGCGAAACGGTTTCGGTTTACAAACGGATTCGTGTCGCGCTGTATGCAGCGTCCAAATCTGATTTAAGGACGCAGATCGCCAAGGTCAAACTGTCCAACAGCAGCGGTGGTTTTGAATATGGCTACATGGACAGCGACCGCAACTTTGTTTCGGAAGGACAGCTTGATGCATCTACAATCACTGTCACGACGGATGGAACGACTTTCACTGTGAAGAACAGCTCCGGCGAGGTCATTTTGACACGTGACAATGAAGTAGCGCTTCACCCGACGGGGAATCATCCTTTAACCTGCATTAATGACGGCTATCGTTACTACGGTGATTTTAACTGCTTGAATGCTGCGGGTTTTTCCGGCCAAATTACCTTTGTAAACTATGTTGATATGGATGATTACGTCAAAGGCGTTCTTCCGTATGAATTCGGAAATACATGGCCTGCTGAAACGCTGAAAGCGGGTGCGATCGCCATTCGAAGCTACGCCATGCGCTATATTTCGACTTCGGTCTATAAACCGTATGGCTTTGATCTGGATAACAGCACAAGGACTCAGGTTTATAATGGACGCGGTACATACAGTGAAAGCTATTTCCAATATACCGATGCTGCGGTGAATGCCACAAGCAATATGTATCTGACTTATAACGGCAGTGTTGCTCACTGTATGTTTTCTGCCTCGAACGGCGGTCAAACCTATGCCTTGTCCGGCTTTGACTATCTCGTATCCAAGAAAGACCCCTATGATGCTGAAAAAGGTAACGGGAAGTACGGTCATGGTATTGGCTTGAGCCAGTGGGGATCATACATAATGGGATATAGTCATGGGATGAGTTTTTCGGAGATTCTCGAATTCTATTATCCCGGTACATCTATTCGTTACGGAGCGTAAAACAGACCTTGAAAACATCGGATTTTCTTTATGATCTCCCGGAAAACCTTATTGCACAAACGCCGCTTCAGCGTCGTGATTCCTCCAGACTCATGCTGCTGAATAAAGACAACGGAGAGATCGAACACAAGCACTTTTTTGACCTGCCGAATTATTTGCAGGCAAGAGACTGTCTGGTTTTGAACGACAGCCGCGTCCTTCCGGCGCGGCTGTTTGGCGTGCGTCCGTCCGGCGGTATGGTTGAGCTGGTCCTGCTGCATGATCGGGGAGACGGGCGTTGGGAGTGCTTGTGTCGTCCTGGACGGAAAATGCGTCTTGGGACGGAAGTGAGCTTTGGGAACGGCGAATTAAAAGCGTATGTTGCGGAGATCCTGCCCGACGGCGGTCGTGTTATGCAGTTTCAGTATCATGGAATCTTTCTTGAAATTTTGGAACGGCTTGGACAAATGCCATTGCCGCCCTATATAAAAACACAGCTCGAGGACAGAGAACGCTATCAAACGGTTTATGCCCGCGAGCCCGGCAGTGCGGCGGCTCCGACCGCAGGCCTTCATTTTACGCCGGAGCTTCTGGATGCGATACGGGAAAAAGGTGTCGAAGTGTGTTTCGTCACGCTTCACGTCGGACTCGGAACATTTCGTCCCGTTAAAGTGGAGAACATAGAAGATCACGATATGCATTCAGAGTATTGCATTATCTCCGGGCAGACAGCAGAAACGATTAATCGCTGCAAAGCAGCAGGCGGAAGGATCGTTGCCGTTGGAACGACAAGCTGCCGCACGATCGAGAGCTTTGCAGCGGACGATGGGACGATGAAAGCTTCCTCCGGATGGACAAATATCTTTATTTATCCCGGATACAAATTCAAGTGTATTGATGCACTTGTGACGAATTTCCACTTGCCCGGCTCAACACTCATTATGCTTGTGTCTGCACTTGCGGGAAGGGAAAATGTATTAAACGCCTATAACACGGCCGTACAGGACGAGTATCGCTTTTTCTCGTTCGGTGATGCCATGTTTATCCACTGAGGAACTATTATGTATCGATTGATCAAACAGGATGGCGCAGCACGACGCGGAGAGTTTTCGACTCCGCATGGGACTGTTCAAACGCCTGCGTTTATGAATGTCGGCACTCTGGCTGCCATTAAAGGCGCTTTATCGGCATCGGATCTGCAAATGATCGGATGTCAGGTCGAGCTTTCCAATACTTATCATTTGCATATTCGACCGGGTGATGAACTGATCAAGCGCATGGGCGGTCTCCATAAATTTATGACATGGGACGGCCCAATTTTGACAGACAGCGGTGGTTTTCAGGTCTTTTCGCTGGCACAGCTTCGTCAGATTAAAGAAGAAGGTGTCAGCTTTCATTCCCATGTTGACGGACGAAAGCTTTTTATTGGACCGGAAGAAAGTATGCGCATACAGGCGAATTTGGGCAGTGATGTTGCCATGGCATTTGACGAGTGCGTGAAAATTCCTTCTCCCAAGGAGTATTTTGATAAATCCTGTGACCGCACCTATCGCTGGCTCGTCCGCTGCAAAGCGGCGCTCGCTCAATATAATGCCGAGCCGGATGCCGTGAATCCCGGACAGATGCTCTTTGGGATCAATCAGGGGGGCGTTTATCATGACCTTCGGGTTCGTCACATGCAGCAGATTGCCGAACTGGATCTTCCCGGGTATGCCATCGGCGGTCTGGCGGTGGGCGAAACGGCGGAGGAGATGTACGATACGATCGAGGCGGTGGAGCCCTATATGCCCAAGGACCGCCCGCGGTATCTGATGGGGGTCGGAACGCCCGGCAACATCATCGAAGCAGTATCCCGTGGGGTTGACCTTTTTGACTGCGTTATGCCCGCACGAAACGGACGTCATGCGCACCTCTTTACCAAATCCGGTATTATCAATTTGAAAAACGAGAAATATATGGCCGATGAAAACCCGATCGACCCGCAATGCTCCTGTCCTGTTTGCCGCCGTTATTCCAGAGCATACATTCGCCATTTATTTGTAGCCAAGGAGGCCTTGGCGCTTCGTCTTTCTGTTATGCACAATCTCTGGTTTTACAACAATCTTATGGTGGAGATACGAGATGCGATCGAAAACGGCTGTTTTACAGAGTACAAAGCAAAATACGCAGAAGTTCTTGACACAAGAATATAAGTTTTTTATAATGAGAAAGAAATTTTTTGGAGGTACATTTACATGAAATTGAATCGCGTTATGAAAGCCTTGACGCTTCTGGCTATCGCGTCGATGCTTCTCTTTTGCCTGACCGGCTGTGCGCCTGCTACGACAGCGGAGGGTGCAGCAGCAGAAGGAGCGGCCGGAAGCAGCTGGAGCATGATCATTATTCTGGTTGTCATGGTGGCCGTTTTCTATTTCTTCATGATTCGCCCTGAGAATAAGAAGAAAAAGCAGCTCGAAGAAATGCGTAGTGCCCTGTCTGTCGGTGATGACGTTACGACTATTGGCGGTATCGTCGGAAAAATCGTCGCAGTCAAAGATGACTTTATTGTCTTTGAGACCAGCGAAGACCGTGTTCGTATTCAGGTAGCGAAGTGGGCCATTTCCACGACCGGAAAGGCGAAAACCGAAGAACAGGCCAATAATCCTGCAAAAGACTGATTGATTCATATTAGCTCATAATTCATCCCCCTGCGGAATAAGTTTATTTGAACTTGTTTTGCAGGGGGTCCTTTTATGTCATTTTTCAAAAAGCAATCTTTATTAACATGCGCGTTTTTTTCGTTAATTCTGATATGGTGTGTGTTGTTCCTACTAACAGCAATGGAAGCATTTATTTGCAGCAAAGGAGTCATTCCGCTTGATAGAATGAAAATTTATATCATTTTATCTGAAATATTATCCATTTTCATTGTGGCGACATCAACATCTGGCGTTTATGGCAAGAATTATCTTGTTTTTTGTGTGATATGTGTGGGTATGTATTCACTTTCCTTTGCTGTAATCTCGATTTTCTTTGGAAATACAGCATTTCCAATTAAATGGATCATTGAAAATATTGCATACAGCTTTTTGGGCGGAATAGCAGCAGCGATCGTACACATTCCCGTAAAAAATAAGAGAAGGAGAAAGAAAATATCGAGATTATAACTATCTGTATTTCTTGTTTATAGTGATTTTCACTGAACTAGATATAGATAAGTTACAAAAGTTACACCATATATATAGTCATATGCCCGCGATTTTCAATAGTTTTATGAAATAGTTTACAAAGGTTACATAAATTCGGCGACATAATGCGCCGTCATAATTCACAAAAAGTGCTTTTTTTCATAAAAGGTATTGATTACTATTTGGTTTTGTATTATAGTGTACCTGCAATGAGTTATGTTAAGTGTATATTTATCGAGGAGGGAGCAAAACATGACGAATGATCTTTGCTTCGAAAAATTCGAGCGATACTTAACCGATGAAAAGAAAGCATCTAAGAATACATTAAATTCTTACCTGCGTGATATTCGTCAGCTGGGTGAATATCTGGAATCGGTTGACGGTGTCGATTATGTAACCGCTACCGAAGATCATCTCTGTGATTATATCGATCATCTGCGGGCGATGGGTAAGTCGGTTGCAACGGTTTCCCGTAATATTGCTTCCTTCAAAAATTTTTACTCTTATTTGCAAACCCATGATCTCTGTGACCATAATCCCACCGGTAAGCTGGTGCCGGAAAAGGCCACGCAGAAATTGCCGCAGATCATGACAGCTCGAGAGGTTGAACTACTTCTTGAGCAGCCGGAGTGCACAGATCGAAAAGGCTATCGTGACCGTGCGATGCTTGAGCTTTTGTATGCCACCGGCATTCGCGTCAGTGAACTGATTAATCTGGATGTATCCGATATTAATATTTCCGCCGGGATTGTGAATTGCCGCGGCAAAGATAAGGTCCGCTCCATTCCGCTTTACAGTACGGCGGTGAAGGCGCCGAAGGATTACATAGAATTTATTCGTCCGGATATGATTGCATCTCCCAGTGAACGCAGCCTGTTTGTCAATATCTCCGGTGAGCGCATGAGCCGTCAGGGGTTTTGGAAGATCATCAAGCACTATCAGCAAAAAGCCGGTATCGAGAAAGACATTACACCGCACACACTGCGCCACAGCTTTGCGACACATTTGCTGGAAAACGGTGCCGACCTTCATTCCATTCAGGAGATGCTCGGTCACTCCGATATCAGCTCCACGCAGATCTATTCTCAGCTTGTCAAAAAACAACTGAAAGATGTTTACAACAAGGCTCATCCGAGAGCTTGACAAAATACTCCGCCGATATATTGTCGGCGGAGTATTTCTATGTTATAATAAGCTATTATGAGAATTCTGGGAATTGACCCGGGTGTTGCAACGGTCGGGTTTGGCGTCATTGACGCGGAAAAAGGGAAGAACAGCTATGTTGCCTGCGGTATTATTTCCACGCCGGCAGGTCTCAGTCTTTCCATGCGCCTTGATATGATCTACAACGATCTGAATGAATTGATCGCCTGCTTTGCGCCGGATGCTATCAGCATTGAAGAACTGTTTTTCACCAACAATATCACAACGGGTATTTCCGTGGCACATGGACGGGGCGTTATTCTGCTTTCGGCGTATCGAAGCGGTGTTCCGACCTATGAATATACCCCCATGCAGGTGAAACAGGCTGTCGTCGGTTACGGAAAAGCGGAGAAAAAGCAGGTCATCTTTATGGTGCAGCGTATGCTTGGTATGAAGACGGCACCCAAGCCGGATGATGCAGCCGATGCGCTGGCGCTGGCGATATGCCATGCACGCAGCATGACATCCAAGCTTACAACAGAAGGGGGCGCAAATCCTTGTTTTACTATTTAGACGGAACGATTTCTGTGTTGGAGCCGAGTCTTGCCGTGGTGGACTGCGGTGGGGTCGGCTATGCGCTGAATACATCTCTTAATACCGTGGGCCATCTGCAAGTCGGGAAAAAAGCCCGCTTATACACCTATCTGCAGGTCAAAGAGGATGTATTTGAGCTCTACGGATTTTATTCACTGGCTGAAAAGCATTGTTTTGAAATGCTGATTTCCGTGTCGGGCGTGGGTCCCAAAGCGGCGCTCTCCATTTTATCTTCGAATACACCGGAGGGCGTTACCATGGCAATCATCTCCGGCAACGATAAGGCTTTGACCATGGCACCCGGCATCGGCAAACGGATCGCGCAGCGTGTGATTCTGGAATTGAAAGATAAGATGCAGAAGGAATCGCAAAGTCTCGAAATGCCGGTTTTTCTGGCAAATACCGGCTCGCCGGACACGGCGCAATCCAAGCTGTCCGATGCGGCATCCGCTCTGGCTGTGTTGGGATATGGTCCGTCCGATATCGCTGCGGCGTTAAAGGGGATTGATGTCGATGGTCTTGCGCTGGAGGATATTATTCGAGCGGCCCTGAAAAACATGGTGAAATAAGGAGCGTTCCTATGAGTATTAATTTTTCCGGCGATCTCCAACCGGAAGTGATAACAACTTCATCCATCTTGCCGGAGGATAACGGGGAAGTATCGCTTCGCCCGAAAGCGTTGCATGAATACATTGGTCAGGATAAAGCCAAGGAGAACCTGGAGGTATTCATTCAGGCAGCTAAAATGCGTGATGAACCGCTGGATCATGTTCTGCTCCATGGGCCTCCCGGACTTGGAAAAACCACACTGGCGGGTGTTATAGCCAACGAAATGGGCGTGAATATGCGCATTACATCCGGCCCTGCGATAGAAAAACCGGGGGATCTGGCGGCGCTTTTGACCAATTTACAGGAAAATGACATCCTGTTTGTGGATGAAATCCACCGCCTCAATCGTTCCGTGGAAGAAATACTCTATCCCGCCATGGAAGACTATGCGATTGATATCATCATCGGTAAAGGTCCATCCGCCAATTCCATTCGACTGGATCTTCCGCATTTTACGTTGATTGGCGCGACAACCCGCTCGGGACAGTTGACGGCACCGCTGAGGGATCGCTTTGGGGTCGTGCTCCGTTTAGAGCTTTATTCGGATGACGAGCTGTGCCGCATCGTGGAACGCAGCGCCGATATACTCGGCATTGAGATCGAGCATGACGGAGCCATGGAAATTGCGTCCAGAAGCCGCGGAACACCTCGTATTGCCAACCGAATGCTTCGGCGTGTGCGTGATTTTGCGCAGGTCAAAGGTCGCGGTATGGTGACAAAAAACATTGCCGATGAAGCTCTGGCACGCCTTGAGATCGATCAGGACGGACTGGACGAAGTCGATCGGCGTATGCTTCGCAGCATTATTGAGTATTATAACGGCGGACCGGTTGGGTTAGAAACGCTTGCAGCCACGATCAACGAGGAAGCCGTGACTCTGGAAGACGTTTATGAGCCGTTTTTGCTTCAGAAAGGATTTTTGACCCGTACACCGCGCGGTCGATGCGTAACAAAACGTGCCTATGAACACCTCGGTCTGGCTTATCTTGGGCAAGAACAGCTTGAACTGTGATTTTGTTAGAAAATCGAAACTGAATTGTAACTTTTTTTCTTGACTTTGAACAAAATCGAGTTATAGTATTAACAAGCTATTCTGGAGTAGAAATGGGAAAATACGAGTCTTCCTCGGATGAGGAATTGCAAAAGCTGGCTGTTCAAGGCGACAGTTTTGCGGAAGAACTGCTGATAAAACGCTATCTTCGATTGGTTCGAGTCTGTGCCCGCCCGCATTTTCTGGTGGGAGGAGACAGCGAAGATCTGATTCAGGAGGCGCTGTTTGGTCTTTTGTCGGCCGTTCGCGGTTTTCGTTCGGATAAATCCGTATCGTTCAAAACCTACGCAGAAGCCTGTGTTCGCAACCGTATTATTTCCGCTATTCGTTCTGCGTCGAGAAACAAGCATGAGCCGCTAAACAGTGGCGTTTCCTTCGATGATGTTCTCTCCGATGAGTCTGCCAACCTAGGTATTTCGGCGTTTCAGCGTGTCCCCGAGGAACAGGTACTAGCCAGAGAGAGTGCTCAAGAATTTTTTTCCGCCTATAGGCGTTGTTTGTCTGACTTTGAATCCCAGGTGTTGGAGTTATATTTGCGTGGTCTGTCTTATTCGGAGATTGCCGCGCAGCTTTCCCGCGATTCAAAGGCCATAGACAATGCCGTCCAGCGTATCCGGCGAAAGCTGGCAGATACCGTTCCAGGCGACAACAGCACATGCTGATCGCATAAATTGCCCGAATGGGACACCACTAAAAGAGAGGATCCAAAATGTACGAAGACAAGACCCTGGTGTGCAAAGAATGTGGCCAGGAATTCGTGTTCACCGCCGGTGAGCAGGAGTTCTATGCGGAGCGCGGCTTCCAGAACGAGCCCCAGCGCTGCAAGGCTTGCCGCGATGCTCGCAAAAATGCGGCTCGTGGTCCCCGTGAGTTCTTCACGGCTACCTGTGCTGCCTGCGGCGGCGAAGCTCGTGTGCCCTTTGAGCCCAAGAGTGACCGCCCCGTGTATTGCAGCGAGTGCTTTGCGAAGATTCGCAACGGCGAGATCGAAGGCTGAAACACCGGAAAACAAAAACAAGAGAGGCGCTTTGTCCGCCTCTCTTGTTTTTGTGGGTGAACGCCGCTAAGAAACTATTGAAATAATGATAGACAGCGGGTATAATAAAGAAAAACAAGGAGGCTTAAAAATGTATCAAGTTACCAAAGACACGATCGTTTATGATATCATGGTGAATGCTCCGGCAACACAGCCTTTGTTTGAGCGCATCGGTATGCACTGCCTCGGCTGTGCCTATGCCACGGGCGAAAGCATCGAGGCTGCCTGCATGGCGCACGGCGTGGAAGTTGATCCTTTTGTCAAGGAAGTTAACGATTTCATTGCCAGCCACAGCTAATTCAATCGGGAGATGCGGGGGCATTGCCCCCGCTGTTTTATTATGATAAAGCTTTCAAAGCGCTTGGCTGCCATTGCGGCTTTTGTTCCGCGGGATTCATCCGTCATTGATGTGGGAACAGACCACGGTATGCTGCCGGTATGGCTTGTTCAAAACGGCTGCGTTAAGCGTGCGTTCGGAAGTGACATTCACGCAGAACCGCTGAAAAGAGCCGCAGAGCTTGTGTCTGAAAACGAACTGGAAGAAATAATCGATTTGCGTGTCTGTGACGGTCTTCAATCGTTTTCACGTGCCGATGCGGATTGTGTTGTAATGGCCGGTATGGGCGGCGAGACCATGATCCATATTCTGGCGGAAGCTCCGTGGACGAAAGATACCGTCTTTCTGATCTTGCAGCCGCAAACCAAAGTGTCACTTCTGCGTTTGTGGCTTCATGACAACGGCTATTCAATCGCGACAGAGAGCCTGGTCAAAGACATGGGGCGTATTTATCCGATTTTTACGGCAAAATATGGAGAAACGCGGACATACAGTCCGGCAGAATATGTGTTCGGGCACATGGATCAGATCGCGGGGCATCCGCTTTTAGGCGAATATATGGATGTTATGCTGCATCGTATGGAAAAGGCTTTGCCGCATGATCCGGATGCCGGAAGTCTCTATGCCGAGATAAAACAATGGAAGGAGCGAATATAAATGATAAGGGTTTCGGATGTTCTTCAGTGTTTGGAAGAAAAAGCCCCTTGCGGCTTGAAACTCGATTTTGACAATGTCGGTCATTTGGTAGGACGAGCAGATGCCAAGGTGTCCAAAATCATGGTCGCGCTTGACATTACAGACGATGTAATAGAGGAGGCACTTTCGCACGGAGTCGATCTTATTGTCAGTCATCATCCGCTCATTTTTCATGCGATCAAAAGCGTGACGGACGGCACATGGGTCGGTAACCGTATTATGACGCTATGTGAAAATCATGTGGCTGCCATTTGTATGCATACGAATCTGGATGCGGCAAAAGGCGGGGTGAACGATGCCCTGCTTACGGCTTTGAGTGCACAAAATGCGGAAACTTTTGACCCGGTAACCGATATAGGACGTGTCGGGGAATTGGAAACGGAGTGTTCGCTGGATGAATTTCTTCTGCATACCAAGACTGCGCTGAATGTGTCGGGACTTCGTTATCATGATGCAGGGAAGCGCGTCAAGCGTATTGCCTGCTGCGGTGGAAGCGGCGGGGGAGAGATTGCCCTTGCGGTAGAAGCGGGCTGCGATACCTATGTGACGGCGGATGTAAAGTACGATCAATTTTTGGAGGCAAAGTATCTCGGCATCAATCTGATCGACGCGGATCATTTTTGCACGGAAAATGTTGTGGTGCCGGTGATAAAGGACTGGATTTGCAGTGCATTTCCCGAATTACAGGTTTTTATTTCGCAAAGCCACAAACAGACCACGCAATTCATTTAGCTTGACCGATATTCAGTCATAAACGATCCCCCCGAGGCGTAGAGTTTACCAAAACACGCCTTGGGGGGATTTTTTGTGGATAATATTTACGAGGATATAGCGCAGAGAACAAACGGCGATATTTATATTGGCGTTGTCGGGCCCGTGCGAACGGGAAAGTCCAGCTTTATAAAACGTTTTATGGAGCTCATGGTTTTGCCGTCTATCGATAATGTTTATCGAAAAGAACGTGCCCGCGATGAATTGCCGCAATCCGGCTCGGGGCGTTCCGTCATGACCGCTGAGCCGAAATTTGTACCGGAAGAAGCGGTTTCGGTATCTTTTGACGGAGAGAGCAGTGCGTCTGTTCGATTGATTGACTGCGTGGGTTATATGATTCCGGAAGCGGAAGGATATACGGAGGACGGAAGCGAGCGCATGGTCATGACACCGTGGTTTGACCACGAGATTCCCATGACCCAGGCAGCGGAGGTCGGCACGCGCAAGGTAATCTCTGAGCATTCAACGATCGGGCTTGTGATCACCTCGGACGGAACGATCGGGGATATTCCGCGCCATAGTTTTGTAGAGGCGGAGAATAAGGCGATCCGCGAGCTGAAACAGATAGGAAAACCGTTTGTGATTCTTTTGAACAGCGCTGATCCGCTTTCGGAAGACAGTTTGCAAATGGCAAAAGAGATTGAAGATCAGTATGGCGTTCCCTGTCTGTGCAAGAGCTGTGTGAGCATGACAGAAGAAGATGTTCATGCTGTTATGCAGGCGGTATTATTTCAGTTTCCTCTCATGGAAATGTCTTTTTGGCTGCCGTCCTGGGTGGAAGCACTTCCGGCTGACAATGAGTTAAAACGTCTGTTGTATGCGGCTGTACTGGAAAGCGGACGGAATGCAAAAACTCTGCAGGATTGCTCGGAAACCGTGCGTTTACTGCAAGAAACGAAACATATTACTCAAATTCGGATGGATATAATCGACGCGGGAAAAGGAACGGCCTCAGCTGCGATCGAGCTTTCGCGAGAACTCTATTATCAGACGATTTCCGAGCAGTCCGGTTTTTCTATATCGGATGACGGCGATCTTATGGAGCTTCTTCATTCGCTGAAGAGTGTGAAATCGGAATATGACAATCTGCACGAAGCCATCCAACAGGCGAATGAAACAGGCTATGGTCTTGTAATGCCGACCCCGGAGCAGATGATCCTTCATGAGCCGCAGATCGTCAATAAGGGCGGTCGCTACAGTGTAAAATTGAAAGCGGCTGCACCTGCGCTGCATATCATTCGGACGGATGTTGAAACAGAGGTCTCACCGGCAGTCGGCGGGGAAAAGGCTTCGGAAGAAATTCTGGGCTTTTTACTGCAGGGCTTCGATGGCGATGCGGCAAAGATCTGGGATTCCAATATCTTTGGAAAATCTCTTTATGATATTGCTGAGGAGGGGTTGAGCACGAAGCTGCGCCGAATGCCCAGCAATGTTCAAAATCGACTCAAATCGACAATGCAAAAGGTCGTCAACGATGGAGCATACAGTCTCATTTGTATTATTATTTAGTTGCATTCAGAATAAAAAAAGACTATAATTTCAGTATCTGCAAATGAGGTACTTGATATGAAAAAACTATCTGACATTGCGTTGAACATTCAGCCCTCTGCCACGCTTATGGTGGACACAAAGGCGAAAGAACTGATGGCTGTTGGAAAAGATGTGCTGAATTTCGGCATTGGTGAGCCGGATTTCAACACGCCGAGCGGGATCAAATCGATCGGCATTCAGGCCATTGAAAACAATAAAACTCGTTATACGGCGGCGGCCGGAACACCCGATGTACGGAAAGCGGCAGCGTATCGGCTGAAAAAGGATTGCGGACTTGACTACGACTTCACACAGCTTGTGATCGCCAGCGGTGCGAAGCATGTTATCTTCGTGGCTTTGCAGGTCTTGGTGGAGCAGGGGGATGAGGTCATTCTTCCTTCGCCGTACTGGGTCAGTTATTTAGAAATGATCCGCATGGCAGGCGGCACTCCTGTTGTGATCGAGGCACCGGAAAGTCAGAATTTTAAGATTCTGCCCGAACAACTGGAGGCAGCCGTTACGCCCGCAACAAAGGCATTGATCCTGAATAGCCCGTCCAATCCTACCGGCATGGTCTATACCCGCGAGGAACTGGCGGCGATCGCGGAAGTCTGCAAAAAATACGATCTATACGTCATTTCCGATGAAATCTATAACCGCCTTGTCTATGACGGAACGGAGTTTACCAGCTTCGCCTCCGTGAGTGAAGATGCGAAGATGCGGACAATCGTAGTCAACGGTGCCTCTAAAGCATACGCCATGACCGGTTGGCGCATTGGATATGCCGCGGCAGATGCCTCTATCGCCAAGAAAATGACCAGCTATCTCTCTCATTCCACCGGAGCTCCGGCCACCATGTGTCAGGTCGCGGCGGGGGAGGCCTTCATGGGCTATGATGATACTGTGGAGGAAATGCGTAAAGCCTTTGAAGAACGCCGTAGCTATCTGGTGCAGCGCATCAATGCCATGGAGAATGTAAGCTGCCTTGTTCCGAAAGGTGCTTTTTATGTGATGCTCAATATCGAAAAACTGATTGGCAAAACCGTTTCGGGCGTTTTGATTCGGGATGATAACGATTTTTGCGAGGCATTTTTGGATAAGGGACTGGTTGCGCTTGCGCCCGGCACGGCGTTCGGCATTGTCAATTTTGCGCGCTGGAGCTATGCTGCTTCGATGGAAAGTATTAAGCGCGGCTGTGATCGGCTCGAAACTTTTTTGAAAAACTGAAAAGAATAGATGCACGACCCGCCTCATATATGTTACAATGAGGTGGGTCGAATGCTTTTTAAGAAATACTGGTACGCGCCGCTGATTCCTTTTGTGCTTCTGACGCTGTATCTTGTCGTTTGCCCGATTGAGGCATGGGAAACTATGGCCGAAAGCAGCTCTGTTTTGATTATTGATGCGGGACATGGCGGCGCGGACGGCGGAGCAGTAGCCGATGATGGAACTCAAGAGGCGGATATCAATCTGGATATCGCGCTTCGGGCAGAGCTGATTGCCGAATTATGTGGTGTCACAACCAAAATGACACGTGATTCCGCCGATATTGATTATCCCGACGAGGCGGATACAATATCCAAAATGAAAGTGGCGGATCAGCATACGCGCGTGGATGAGATTAATCGTGTTGCCGACGGCGTTCTTTTAAGCATTCATCAAAACTATTATCCTGCACAAGCGCCGTATGGTCCACAGGTTTTTTACGGAAAAGTCGAAGACAGCGAAGCATTTGCCGTATGCGTTCAGAATAATCTGACAGCACTGCTTTCGCCTGAAAACAGACGTTTGGCAGCGCCAATATCCGATGACATTTTTCTGATGAAAAAGGCATCCTGTCCGGCTGTATTGGTGGAATGTGGATTTTTGTCCAATCCGAAGGAATGCAGCAAACTTGAGAGGGAAGACTACCGAATGCAGCTTTCTCTGGTGTTGATCGGGTCCTATTTGCAATACATAAGAGGATATACATTATGAAAGAAAAAACCGTGTTCTATTGCTCATCCTGCGGAAATGAAACAGCTCGCTGGCAGGGTCGTTGTCCATCCTGCGGAGAATGGAACACGCTGGTAGAAGCACCGGCGGCGAGGAAAACTTCTGCTGTCAAAACAGCGCCTATGATTCGCAGCACGGCAAAAAAACTGTCGGAGCTGGATTCCCATGACGAATTGCGTTTTTCGACAGGGATCGGTGAGCTTGACCGTGTTTTGGGCGGCGGGGCTGTTCGGGGGAGCATTGTCCTGTTCGGAGGCTCACCCGGCGTTGGTAAGTCCACGCTCTTGCTTCAGGTTTGCGGTCATGCTGCCAAAGAGGAAAAAATCCTGTATGTGACCGGTGAGGAATCGGAACGTCAGCTTAAAATGCGCGCGGAGCGTCTCGGTGTCGCCAAGGATGAGCTGTATGTGCTGGCCGGCACCGATCTCAATGATGTTATTGCCGCCATTGAGCGGCTTGAGCCGGATCTTGTCATCATCGATTCCATTCAAACGGTCTATGACCCCGATTTGACAACAACACCGGGGAGCGTCGGACAAGTCAAGCAATGCGCCATGGAGATCATGCGGCTGGCTAAGGCGAACGATTTTACGGCCTTTGTCATCGGTCATGTGAATAAAGAAGGGGCCATAGCAGGTCCCAAGGTTTTGGAACACATGGTTGACTGTGTTTTGCAGCTTTCCGGCGATGGGAATTACAGTTACCGCATTTTACGCGCTGAGAAAAACCGCTTTGGCTCCACCAATGAGATTGGCGTGTTTGAGATGCAGCGGGAGGGCTTGCGAGAAGTTCCGAATCCGTCGGAAATGATGCTTTCCGGTCGTCCGAAAAACAGCCCTGGAACCTGCGTGACCTGTGTGATGGAAGGCTCCAGACCGATCCTTGCCGAGCTTCAGGCTTTGGCGGCTCCCTCGGGCTTTTCGTCGGGGCGGCGCAACACAAACGGCTTTGATTACAACCGTATGGTATTGCTCTTGGCAGTACTTGAAAAACGGGCGGGAATGGCCTTCGGTGTCTGCGATGCCTATATCAATGTCATCGGTGGCTTAACACTGGATGAGCCGGCGGCGGATTTGGCCTGCTGCCTGGCATTGGCATCCAGTTTTCGGGATCGGCCGATTCCGGACGATATGACGGCCTTGGGCGAAGTAGGCTTAACAGGGGAGATCCGCAGTGTACAGGGACTGGATCAGCGCTTGGCGGAAATATCCCGTCTTGGCTTCAAAACTTGCGTGATCCCTGCGCATATTCGCGGTGAAATCAAGATTCCCAAAGGGCTGAATGTGATTCGCGTCGGCACCTTGCGGGAAGCGATCGATGCTATTCTGCTATGACACTGCTGTTAGGGGAGAGGTACAGACCTCAATTTGAAAAATCCCTTGCAAAGCAAGGGATTGAAGCGCTTTGGATGCCGGATAATCCACTATTTGATGAACGAGTTTCCGGCCATGTTGATTTAAGCGTAGCGATGATCGACAAGATCTGTTTTATCTCAAAAGGGGTAGCTCCCTATATTGTTAATGAATTAACTAATAGGGGATATGCCTGCCAAACAGTACAAGGAGAGGAAGGCTCAAACTATCCGTTGGATGCCGGTCTGTGCGTGTGTGATACAGGAAGATTTCTTTTGTATAACGAAAAGACTGCCGATACTGATCTTGTCAAACGATTTGAAAACAGAATTGCCGTTAATATAGCTCAGGGTTATTCACGATGTTCCATTTGTGTTGTGAATGAAAAATCTATTATCACGACAGACAATGGTATAGCATGGACGGCTCGACTGCGCGGATTGGATGTATTAAAAATAAAGAATGATACGATTTCACTGCCGGGATTTAATGAAGGGTTTATCGGCGGAGCCAGCGTCAAAATTTCATCCGACCGAATTCTGTTTTTCGGAGATATAAAAACGAATCCGGACTACGATGCGATTCATGATTTCCTTATCAAAAGGGGTGTTTACGCTGTCTCGCTCGGAAATGGTTATTTGATGGATATTGGCGGCGCAATGGCCCTCCCCTAAATTCGGCATAATATTAATTATGCCGAATTATATCTAGAGCCATTTGGGTAGCCTGATCTGGACAAATGAGCTCCCCTCTTTAAATTTTTTACTATTTTTGAGGCGGTAACATGGATTATCGAAAAGAAGCGCCGACACTGATCCGTGATTTTTTGGTGTATCACGAAACGATCAAAGGTCAATCACGCGCAACGGTTGATTCGTATTATCTGGACCTGCGTACCTTCACCCGCTATCTGGTCCTCGCTCGCGGGCTCGTTCCCCGCGATACGAATATCGAAGATATTTCTATTTCGGATCTCGATTCTCAGTTTTTCAAAGACGTGACCATTTCGGAAGTCTATGATTTTTTGGCGTACCTCTCCCGAGATCGCGGTCTTGTTTCCTCGAGCCGTGCCCGTATGATCATTTCGATCAAGGGCTTTTTCAATTACCTGACGGTCAAGGCAAAGGTGCTTGAGATAAATCCGGTGCAGGATCTGGATGCCCCGAAGCTGCGCAAGTCACTCCCCCGTTATCTGACCTTGGAGGAAAGTCAGCGATTACTAAATGTTGTCGATGGAAAAAACCGTGAACGGGATTATTGCATTCTTTGTCTGTTTCTGAACTGCGGTCTACGCATTTCCGAAATGGTCGGAATGAATCTGTCCGATATTCGCGCGGACAGTATTCTCATCCGCGGAAAAGGCAACAAAGAACGCGTTGTCTATTTGAATGACAGCGCCTGCGAGGCCATTAACAACTGGCTTGTTGTTCGGCGCGGCATAGCGGCCATCGACAAAAATGCCATGTTTCTCTCGTCGAGGCGAAAGCGCATGAGCGTGGATGCCATACAGGTGATGGTCAAAAAGACTCTGACAAAAGCCGGATTAGATTCCAGTCTGTATTCAACGCATAAACTGCGACACACAGCAGCAACGCTCATGCTGCAAAACGGTGTGGATGTACGCACCCTGCAGGAACTCCTCGGTCATGAAAGCCTGAATACAACGCAGATCTACACCCATATATCCAACACCGAGCTTCAAAATGCCGCCCGAGCCAATCCTCTTGCGGAGTTTACGCCCGAAAAAAATAGTTGAAAATCTAAAAGAGACGATGGGAAGCCATCGTCTCTTTGTGTCTGTGTTTTATGGATGATCGGATAACTCGGTCGGCGTGATGCGAAACGCACGCAGACTGTTTAAGACCGCGAGCAGCGCGACACCGACATCCGCAAAAACCGCCAGCCAGAGCGGACAAGCGCCGAAAATTACATCCAGGATAATGATGACGGCTTTGAATCCCAATGCAAAATAGATGTTTTGCCATACGATGCGGTGCGTATGTCTTGCTGCTTCGATGGCGGTGACCACCTTTGAGGGTGAATCATCCATGATGACAACATCGGCGGCGCGTATGGCGGCATCGGAATCTGCGCCTTTGAGTGCAATGCCGACATCGGCCTCGCTCATGCAGTCAGCATCCTTTTCCGGGTCGCCGACAAACAGAAGTGTTCCCTTGCGGCAGCGGGTCTGCATATCTTTCACGACCGCGATTTTGTCCGAGGATTTGCAGCCGGCATAAAACTGCTCAATACCGATTTGGCGGGCAAAGCGTTCCGTGGCGGCGGGGCTGTCTTCGGTGATCAGAGCCAGTTCCTTATTATTGTCCCAACTCAACACCGTAACGGCTGCTGCGACATCGGGTTTGACCGAATCACTGAACTGAATACGTCCGGCGTACTGACCGCCGATGGCGAGGAACAGACTGAATTCGGCGACGGATTCAGTCTCGATCCCGTTTTCGTGCATAAACTCGTTTGTTCCAAGCAGAATATCTCCGGAATTGACCTTTACGCTGATCCCCTTTCCCGGGATCTCCTGAAAGGCTTCGATCAGTTCGATGTAGATCGTTCCGTCATAAGCGGCTTTTATGCTTTGGGCATAACGGGAATTGGAATATGCACAGGCATGGGCTGCAACACGCAGAAATACATCGGCATCCATCTTTTCGCATTTCACGGCGGTTACATGGAGAGCCTCGTCTTCGAGCACACCGCTTTTGTCAAAGATAACAGAGAGTGTTCGACTGACCGCATCCATAGCGCCCGTGTTTTTGAAAAGAATCCCGAGGCGGGTCGAGCCGCCTATTCCGGCAAAATAGCTCAAGGGAACGGAAATCACGATGGCACAGGGGCAGGCAATGACCATGATAACAAGCGCTTTGTAGATACCGTCCAGAACAGTTTGGTGGAAGAATATCGGCAGCGTGATTGCCACAAGCACGGCTATGCCGAGAACGACTGGCGTATAGATACGACAGAATTTGGTGATAAACTCCTCGGTCTGTCCTTTTTCGTTCTTGTTAGAACGGACATCCGCCAGGACCTCGGTCGCTTCCGGCGAGCGGTTTTCCATGAGACTTTCAATGTTTTCGCGAACCTTGGCAACCGCAAATCCCTGAAACAGCTCACCGAGCTGAAACAGGAACATGACCGAAGCGCCTTCCTCCGCCTCCCCGATTATGATAGCGGCAATGGCGACAATGCTCATCAGAAGCGTTTCGTCAAAGAGCTTGCGGTTAAACAGGTTGGCGGCTGCGCTGATAAAGATATCATATCCCGCCGACAACACGCTCAAAATAAAAAGGATCAGGGAGACTGTTTCCAGCCGTTCTTCAAAAATCATACCGCCGATAAAGAATACGGCAGCAATAATAAGACGCCAGACCATGACACGGTCAAATCCGTGATGGTGATGATCGTGGTGTTCTTCCATACAGCTGTCACAGGTGCAGGTATGACCGTGCCCTGTGACAGCCTCTTTTATTTCATGCCAGATGCTCATTTATGCCTTTCCATCGCAGCCGAGCACGTCAACGATCTTGTGCTTGACAAGCCCCTTGATGTTAGCGCGTGCCGGCTTCAGATACTGGCGGGGATCGAAGTCCGCCGGATGATCATGAAAATACTGACGGATGGTGCCGGTCATGGCAAGACGAAGATCGGAGTCGATATTGATCTTGCAGACAGACATGGAAGCGGCTTTGCGAAGCTGCTCCTCGGGAACACCGACGGCGTCGGGCATATTGCCGCCGTTGTCGTTGATCATCTTCACATACTCCTGCGGAACGGAGGACGAGCCATGCAGGACAATGGGGAATCCGGGCAGACGACGGGAGACTTCTTCCAGAATGTCGAAGCGCAGAGGAGGCGGCACGAGGATGCCCTTTTCGTTGCGCGTGCACTGCTCGGGCTTAAATTTGTAAGCGCCGTGGCTGGTGCCGATGGCGATGGCGAGGCTGTCGCAGCCGGTGCGTTCCACGAATTCCTGCACATCCTCGGGACGCGTGTAGCTGGAATCCTCGGCGCTGACGCTGACCTCATCTTCCACACCGGCCAGAGTGCCTAGCTCGGCTTCGACGACAACACCGTGCGCATGGGCATACTCCACGACCTTCTTCGTGATCTCGATGTTTTCCTCAAAGGGCTTGGAGGAAGCGTCGATCATCACGGAGGTAAAGCCGTCGTCAATGCAGCTTTTGCAGGTTTCAAAGCTGTCGCCGTGATCCAGATGCAGGCAGATGGGCAGACCGGTTTCGATCTCGGCTGCTTCCACCAGCTTCACGAGATAGGTGCGGTTTGCATAGGCACGAGCACCCTTGGACACCTGCAAGATGACGGGGGCATTGACTTCCTTGGCTGCTTCCGTGATGCCCTGGATAATTTCCATGTTATTGACGTTGAATGCGCCAATGGCATAGCCGCCCTGATAGGCTTTTTCAAACATTTCCTTACTGGTAACGATAGGCATAAAAATCACTCCTTTGCTTCTTTCTCTTTATTTTACACTTAAACCGTGATATAATCAACACAATCAAACACGAAAACAAATTTTTTGGAGGCAACTATGGAAAACAAACTCATTGGCGCCTGCATTATCGGCCAATCCGGCGGGCCTACCTCGGTTATTAACGCCAGTGCATACGGTGCGATTCGCGCGGCTTTGGACGCAGAAGAAATCACACAAGTGCTCGGCGCAGATCACGGTATTACCGGCGTTCTGGCTGATAAGCTATATGATATGGGCTTGGAAGATACGACGGAACTGGAACTTCTGAAAAACACGCCTGCCTCGGAGCTCGGCTCCTGCCGCTATAAAATTGCGGATCCCGACAAGGACGATACCGATTATCAGAAAATCCTCGAGGTTTTCAAAAAACACAACGTTCGTTATTTCTTCTATAACGGCGGCAACGACTCCATGGACACCTGCGATAAGATCAGCCGCTTTATGGCGAAGTCCGGATGGGATTGCCGTGTGATGGGCATTCCCAAGACCATCGACAACGACCTTGTCGGCACGGATCACTGTCCCGGTTTTGCCAGCGCAGCGAAATATATAGCCACGAGCTGCATGGAGGTTGCTAAAGACTCCAGGGTCTACCCTACCGGTCAGATCACCATCGTGGAAATTATGGGACGGCACGCGGGATGGTTGGCAGCATCAGCGGCGTTGGCGACGAAATTCGGTGCCGGTCCCGATCTGATATATCTGCCCGAATGTGATTTTGATATGGACAGTTTCCTGGCGGACGTGCAGGGGGTATATAATGTAAAGAAAAACTGCCTCGTCGCGGTTTCCGAGGGCCTGCACTTTGCGGACGGCAGCTTTGTTTCGGAGGCTAAGACCAGCGCCACAGACGGCTTTGGTCATGCTCAGCTCGGTGGACTTGCCACACGGCTGGCGGAGATCGTGAAAGAACGCACCGGCGCAAAGGTTCGTCCCATTGAACTTTCCCTCCTTCAGCGCTGTGGCGCTCATCTTGCATCTGCGACCGACCTGGCGGAGGCGGAACTGGCAGGTCGTATGGCGGTCGAAGCTGCCGTGTCCGGTGAGACCGGCAAAATGGTGGCGTTTGAGCGTGCCGAAGAAGACGGAAAGTATGTCTGCAAAACGAAGCTCATCCCCCTCACCTCGGTTGCCAACGCCGAAAAAAAGGTTCCGATGGAGTGGATCACCGAGGAGAAAAACTTTGTCACGGACGACTTTATTGCTTATGCCCTGCCCCTGATTCAGGGCGAGCCCAAGCGTCCGGTCGAGAACTCTCTCCCGCGTTATGCAAAACTGAAAAAAATCATTGCAAAATAATCTCGCGTTTCTGCAAAGTCCCTGCTGTACAGCGGGGACTTTGTAGTTTATAATATAGAAGTTATGGCTTATTTATTATGCTTTGTTGCCGGCTCGGTCGGCTACTTTTTGAATATGATCTGCGGCTTCGGCGCGGGGATCTTTTCCATGATGTTTCTCCCCTATGTCATGGAGAGCACCGGCCATGCGGCAACGCTGGTCAATATTCTCTCGTTTTTGCAGGGGATCTGGGTGTGCTGGGCGTATCGTAAAAAGGTGCGCTGGCAGCGGATCGTTCTGCCGCTTGCGGCCTATCTTGTTATCTCGACCTTGACCGTTTTTTTCGCCAAAGATATCAGCAATAACATTATGAAGCTGTTGTTGGGCGCGCTGTTGTTCGGGCTCAGTATTTATTTCCTCGGTCTCAAACAACATCTGACCATCCGCCCCACCAAAACCAACGCTCTCACCGCCGGAGGAATCGGCGGCATCATGAGCGCCCTGTTTTCCATCGGCGGGCCTCCGATGAGCCTGTATTATTCTTCTGTTTTTGACGATAAAGAAGAATACCTCGGCACAATTCAGACCTACTTCATGTTCACCAACACCTATATCCTTTTTCTTCGCTATCGAAGCGGTCTCATGACGCCGGATGTTTTCCGTCTTTCCGCGGTTGCGGTTATCGGCATGATCCTAGGCACATGGGCAGGCAAAAAAGTCTTTGACCGCATCCCGGCGGAGACCGTGCGTAAGATCATCTATATTATGATGGCGGCGAGCGGTATCATCATGATCGCGGAAACGATTTTTAGCGGCATACAAACAGAATAACAAAAAACTTGTACTGTATAACGAAATATGTTACTATATATAGTGAAAGCGCTCCGCAATGTCAACCGCTCATTCCGCTGTTGACATCCGTGCGCTTTTTTCCTATACTTTTATAAATACTATTTTTTTGACAGAAGCGGGTATTTTTTCTATGAAACTGGCATTTGATTTTGAAATCATGGAGTTGGACGGTGAATGGATCGCCGTGCCGGTCGGAGACGAGGCAAAACGCTTTCACGGGGTCGTTAATCTGAATGAGGTAGGTGCCAAAATGATGAAGCACATCTCCGAGAGCAGCACCCCCGAAGAAGTGCATCAGAAGCTCTGTATGGATTACCCGGAGGATGACCCGAAGGAAGTCGGCGAAAACCTCTGCGAGTTTCTGAACTGGCTCGTGCAGCAGAGACTTCTGATACCGTGAGTACCTTCACCATCAAAATCGCGGAGCGCATCTTCGCCGTGGAGGCCATGTATCCGGATGTGGAGCGGCTCTGCGCCGACTATATCACAGAATCGGCGACACCGGAGGCGGTGTTCCAAATCACGGAAGAGGACATTCAGCTTGAACGGCGAAAATGCGCGCAGGAAGCGATCTATGAGCATCGGCCGATCCCGCTCTACCCCGCCGGAACGCTGGAGGAGACCGCCGTGCTGCGGAAGCTGGCGGAGTATCTTTCCCGAAACGGGGACACCGTCATGCACGGAGTGCTTCTGGACTATCACGGACGCGGCGTTCTGTTCACGGCACCGAGCGGCACAGGAAAAAGCACGCATGCGGAAAACTGGCGCAAGGTCTTTCCGGAGTGCCGCATAATCAACGGAGACAAGCCTGTGATCGCGGTGCATGAAAGCGCTGTGACCGGCTACGGAACACCCTGGGCCGGAAAAGAAGGCATCCATGTCAATGCGTCCGTGCCTCTGGAGGCCATCGTATTTCTGCACCGTTCGGAAACGAACCAAATCGAGGAAATCTCCTTTCAGAAAGCAATTCCCATGCTCATATCCTGCGTTTTTCGCAGTCCGGACAGGGGCGGCGTTAAACGCGCCATGCTGACGGTTTCCTCCCTGAACGGCCGTGTGAAATTCTATTCTCTGGGTTGTACGATGGATGCGGAGTCTGCCGCCGTCGCCTGTGATACAATCTTCGGCGGCGATGCGCCTGAGGGGGGCGGGTGAAGGATGGACAATACCACCAGCTTTCAGGAACAACTGGATCGCTCCGGTGTGCTTTGTTACACCAATGTGGGCGTAAGCATGATGCCTCTGCTCCGTGAACGGCGGGATGTGATGATTATCACAAAACGCCCGCCGGGTCGATTGAAAAAATATGAAGCCGTGCTGTTCCGTCGCCGCGGCATACACGGACGAGGCGAGTATGTGCTGCACCGCATATTAAAGGTGAATCCGGACGGGACCTATTGGATCGTCGGGGACAACTGCACAGACGGTGAGATAGTTCAGGATGAAGACATTATGGGCGTTCTCACCGGCGTGCATCGGGATGGGAAACCATTACGCTTTTCTTCACCAAAATATCGTCTCTATGTGTTTCTCTGGGCAAAGTGCTGGCCGGCACGAATTTTTATTCAAAAAAATTATCGTCGCTGCCGCAGCTATGCACATTGGATTTTGCGCCAAATTTCCCGCCGAATCTTCCGCCGCAAAGAATAAATCACCTGCTGTTGAGGTAAAACAGCAGGTGATTTTTATCATTTTGTCATTGCAAGAAATCGTGCTTCATCAATGATTTCTATGCCGAGCTCCTGTGCTTTGGTGTATTTGCTTCCTGGATTTTCGCCTAATAAAACATAGCTTGTCTTTTTGGAGACCGAGCCGGAGGCTTTTCCGCCGAAGTGTTCGATCATGGCTTCTGCTTCCTGTCGCGTCAAGGTGGGCAAAGTGCCTGTAAGGACAAAGGTTTTTCCCAGAAAGCGACTGTCCCCCACTGCGTCAACACCGGAAAAATCCACACCGGCGTTGCGCAGCCTTTCTATAAAGTGTTCCGACTGCGGCTCGTGAAACCAATCAACGATATACTGCGCGGTAACAGGACCTATATCGCCAATGTTTGTAAGTGTTTCAATGTCAGCGGATAGTAACTCGTCGAGATTAGAAAATTGTCGAGCCAACACCTTTCCGGCTTTTGAGCCGACTTGACGAATGCCAAAGGCGCATAGGAGCCGTGCCAAGCCGGCTTTTTTGCTTTTTTCGATGGCGTCGATTAAGTTTTCGGCGGACTTCTTCCCCATTCGTTCCAGTCCGGCAACCGACTGCGGCTCGAGATAATATAAGTCCGCCGGACTTTTTATAAGCTCAGCATTGACAAGAGCCTCCACGACGGCAGGACCCAGTCCGTCGATGTCCATGGCCTCTTTGGATGCAAAGTGGACGATATGCCGCAGAAGCTGCGCCGGACACTCCGCACCTGTGCATCGCATAGCGGCTCCGTCTGCATCGCGCGCAACGGGAGCACCGCAAACAGGACACGTATCCGGAAGTCGGAAGTAATCAGAAAGCATACTTTTCTTGCTGACCGCAAGCACTTCTGGGATGATCTCCCCCGCTTTCTGAACAACGATGGTATCCCCGATATTGACACCGAGATTGGCGATAAAATCCTGATTGTGAAGCGTCGCGTTAGAGACCGTTGTACCGGCAAGCCGAATCGGCTCAAACACGGCTTTGGGGGTGAGAACGCCGGTGCGTCCGACTTGAACGATGATATCTTTGAGAACAGTCTCTTTTTTCTCCGGCGGGTATTTATAGGCAACGGCCCAGCGCGGATATTTGGCGGTGCTTCCGAGCTGCTCTCGCTGAGTAAGGCGGTTGATCTTGATAACGGCACCGTCGATATCAAAGGGATAGTGCTCCCGCTCCTCGCCGATTTCGGTAATGCGGTCTTGACATTCTTTGGCTGTGTGGCAAAGAGTATGTGCCACGACAGGGAAGCCCATTGTCTCCAACGCTTCCAGTGTTTCATAATGCGTGGAAAAGCTCATGCCCTCGGCAAGCTGAATGTTGAAGCAGATGATATCCAACTGTCGCTCAGCACAAACTTTCGAATCAAGCTGACGCAGAGAGCCTGCCGCTGCATTCCGGGGATTGGCAAGAAGCGGCTCGCCTGTGATCTCGCGCCGTGCGTTGAGCATGGTAAAGGTATCGTGACTCATATATACCTCGCCTCGGACGATCAGTCTGGGCGGGGCGTTTTTTAATGTCTTTGGCAGGCTGCGAATCGTGCGGAGATTTTCCGTGACATCCTCCCCTATTGCACCGTTACCGCGGGTCGCGCCCTGATACAGCTTGCCGTCCCGATATTCGACAGCGACGGAAAGCCCGTCGATCTTCGGCTCTGTAACATAGTCATGCGCCTCGGCAATGGCGCTGTCCATACGCTGACAGAAAGCATCCAGTTCCTCATAGGAAAAGACATCCATGAGACTTTCGAGCGGAACAGGATGCTCGACAGGGGCAAATTGAGTGTTCACATGACCACCGACGTGCTGTGTCGGAGAATCGGCACGGATCCAATCGGGGTGTTCAGCCTCGATTTGTTTGAGCCGGTTGTTCATGCGGTCATACTCAAAATCCGACACGAGCGGAGCGTCGTTGTCGTAATAGGCAATGCTTAACTGCAAAAGGCGCTCGACCAGTTCGTTATATTCCCTCTTTTGTTCGTCCATTTTATTCTCCCAGATCAAAGTATGTCTGCGGAACTTCTCCGAGTAAAATTGTTTCGGTTATCGGAATTTCAGTTGAAACACTTGTATTGATCGTTCGCCATGGCATAAGAAGTGTCAATTCCTCGCGCAGCTCTAATACTATGCTGTGTTTTGTCTGATTTATACCCATGGATGTCAACTCACTGTGGAAGCCGGTAAAGCTGGATGAAAGCACGCGGACTTTCACTTTGATGCAAGGCCCGCGACTGTTCAAAAGTGTGCTACCGGTCAGACTGCCTATGGGAACTTCAATGGTAATATCGTGATCTTCTGTTGCATCAATGACGGCGAGCAGCAAATCGCTGGATAGTTCATCGATCGCCAGAACATTTGTTGTAACAGCGGTGATATTACCCTGCGAATCTTTTTCAAGATGTATCAAATTGCCGTATTGGCTTTGGACACTTCCAATGCGTGTTTTTATAATGTTATTGACAGCTGCCACAACGGCATCCTGCGCCATGGAAACCGCGAGCTCCGTAGACAAGGAACGAAGAAAAACTGACACAACAATCAGCACGGCAAAAAACAACAGCAAAAGCAGCACGGGAAAATGCGTGCGCTTTGATGGGTTAATGAAACGCTTTGCGGACATAAGGCACCCCCTATGCCCATGCTATGCGATTACTGCGCCAACATTGCCGAAACTGCCGCCATAACCGCCAGTTTTCCGCTCTCGAAGTTCAAAGAGCCCTGCATATAGGCGGTAAAAGGCTCACGAAGCGGGCCGTCGCAGCTGAGTTCCGCCGTGGAGCCGCCGATAAAGGTTCCGGCTGCCATGACGACTTCACAGTCATAGCCCGGCATCTGCCAGGGCACGGGTGTCACATGAGCATCGGCCGGCGAGGCAGATTGTATGCCGCCGCAAAAGGCCACAAGCTTTTCCGCAGAATGCAGCGTGACGGTCTGGACAGTATCGCTTCGCTTTTCCGAATAGTTCGGTGATGTTTCGAAACCGTAATGCTCCAGCATGGCGGCACAAAAAACAGCTGTCTTTAAGGCTTGAGCCGTCAAATGCGGCGCGTTGAAAAGACCCTGATACAGCAAGCGGTTGTTGCCTAAACTGGCACCGCATTCTCCGCCGATCCCGGGCGTGGTGAGCCTATATGCCGCGCGTTCCACTAAGTCCTTTTTTCCGCAGACATAGCCGCCGCGAGGGGCAAAGCCACCGCCGGGATTCTTGATCAAAGATCCGGCACAGAGATCCGCGCCGACGGCACATGGCTCTCGTTCTTCCGTAAATTCGCCGTAACAGTTATCCACCATGACCATAACGTCTGGACGAACAGCTTTTACGCGCTGAACGAGTGCAGCGATTTCATCGATGCTCAGAGCGCTGCGGGAATCATAGCCGCGGGAGCGCTGAATATAGGCGAGCTTTACAGAAGGATTGGCGAGCTTTTCAGTAAAATCCTCCCCAATTTCAGACTGAGCATAGTGGATGCCGTAGTATTGCAGGCTTCCTGGAAGCTGATCCTGCAGGCCGATGACGGTGCGCATCGTATCGTAGGGCAAGCCTGTCAAAGAAAGCATCGTGTCGCCCGGGGCGAGTGCACCGAATAAGGCGGCGGAAAGAGCGTGAGTCCCGTTCACAAATTCAAGCCTCACCAGAGCGCTTTCGGCGAAAAAGACTTCGGCGAAGATTTTGTCCAGCGCATCGCGCCCCAGATCGTCGTAACCGTAGCCTGTGCTTCCGGCAAAATGAGCCTCGGATACACGATGCTTTGCAAAGGCATCCATGACCCGTTCCGTATTTTTCTCCGCCCTCTGATCGATTGCGGCAAAGACCTCGGAAAGCGACGGGAGAATCGTTTCGGCAGTTTGGCGGACATCCTCGTGAATGTTCATGGTGCCATCTCCTCCAAAAAGGCCTTGGCAAGACAAAGCTGGTCCTCACATTCGGAAATTTTGGCAACGCAGACAGGAGAATGCAAATTCCGCACAGCTACCGACAGCGCGGCGACGCGGCAGCCCTTGCCGCTGCGCTGAACAACGGAAGCATCTGTCCCGCCGGCAACGCGGCTTTTTGTTTGCCATTTAATGCCTTTTTCTTCCGCAAGGGCCGTCAGCTTGTTATACAGGAAACGGTCATAAATCGTTCCGCCGTCCATAAACGGGATCACGATGCCGCCGCCCAGTTCGCAGGTGCGGGCAGCGCCCTCCACGCCGGGGATATCTCCGGCGGTCGTTCCTTCCAGTATCAGAGCGATATCCGGCTCGATGATATTGGCGGCGACCGAAGCGCCGCGGCAGCCGACTTCCTCCTGCACGGTAAACGCAAACCAGCAGTCGCAGGGCAGCTCGCTCTCGAGGAGCTTGAGCATCACAGCGCATCCACAGCGATCGTCGATGGCTTTCGCTTTGATCAAACCGTCGCCGAATCGAATGACCGTGTCGTCAAAAGCGACCCAGTCGCCCACCGAGACCAGTTCTTCGGCTTCCTGCTTGTTGGTCACGCCGATGTCTATATACATCGAGGATATCTCCGGGACGGTTTTTCGCTGCTCCTTGTTTGTCAGATGGATCGCTTTGGTGCCGATATAGCCGAGCACGCGAGCGGCACCGATATATACTTTTCGACCCATCAATACTCTTGCGTCAATACCGCCGCAGGCGGCAAAACGAAGGTAGCCTTTGTCTGTGATCTGCGTGACGATCAGCCCGACTTCATCCATGTGGGCGCAAAGCATGATTTTTTGATCGGGTGTGCGCAGTCCTTTTTTGAAAACCAGAAGATTGCCCATTGCATCTGTGTGGATCTCATCCGCCAAAGGCATGGCTCGTTCGAGAATGTAGTCACGGATCTCGGTTTCGGCACCGGATACGCCGTCCAGACAGCACAGTGTTTCTAAGGTGTCAAGCATCGGTCTCCGCCTCCCCTGCTGTCAGAATGTATTCACAGAGAAGCCTCTGTATGGCGGCCATATCGTGGGTGCTGACCATTTCGACCGGCGTATGCATATATTTCAGAGGCAAAGAGATCAAAGCCGTGGCGACCCCCTGACGTGAGATCTGGATGGCGTGAGCATCCGTGCCGGAGTTTCCGCCGGCGGCAACTTCAATTTGATAGGGAATCTCTTTTTCCATGGCGATGGAAATGATCTGTTCGGTAATAGACCGATTCATGTTGGGGCCGTAGTCGATCACGGCACCGGCACCGCATTGGATGTCGATATCCGGTGCATCCGGCGTGTTGCCGTGTGTGACATCTACCACAAGGGCAATATCCGGATTCAGGTTCCATGCGCCGACAAAGGCACCGCGATGTCCGACTTCCTCCTGTGTGCTGATAAGGCAGCAGAGATCGGCGTTCAGAGTGCGGGAGGAAAGCAGCTCAAACACTTTCAAAACGATCGCGACACAGCTCCGATCATCCAGAGCCTTGCCGCATAAGCCGTTTTCGCCGATTTCTTCTATAGCGGTCGCAAACACGACCGGTGTTCCCGCGGGAGCCGCCTTCAAGGCTTCCTCCTGCGTGAGGCCTATGTCGATATAAAGCTTGTCGGCTTCGATCGCCTGCTTTGAATCGTCCTGCAAATGCGGCGGCAGCGTGTCGATCACGCCGAACAAGGTGCGTTCACCCAGCACGCGCACCTCGCGCGCCGGCAGCATACGGGCATCTACGCCGCCAAGGGCTGCGAAAGACAGGAAACCGTCCTTTGCGCCGGTCACGATCAGGCCGATCTCATCCATGTGAGCATTCAGCATGATGGTTT
Source organism: Oscillospiraceae bacterium (assembly GCA_045640125.1). Classification (GTDB taxonomy): domain Bacteria; phylum Bacillota; class Clostridia; order Oscillospirales; family Oscillospiraceae; genus CAJOIG01. Next base: position 28,851 of record JAZUEL010000023.1, on the reverse strand, counting down.
TGGCACCGACTTTTCCGCAGCGCTTTATCGCCATAAGATTTCCCAGAGCGTCCGTCGAGATCTCATCGGCGAAGGGCTCCAGATAGCTTTTGAGCATATCAAAAACAGCGGCTTCGTAGCCGGATGGTCCTGCGGCGGAGCACAGACGCTTTGTCAGTTCTTTTAGTTCCATTTACAACTCCTCAACAATTTTACGAAAAGTATTCCCGCGATCTTCAAAGTTTTTGAATTTGTCGAACGAGGTCGATGCGGGAGAAAGCAGAACGATGTCCCCTTCTTGGGCTTCCTGCGCTGCTGCGAGCACCGTGTCACGGAAATCGTCTATGATATGAACGGACGGCATCTCCCCGACGCTCTCCGATGCGTTCTGCACGGCATTCAGAATCTTTTCCGCGGTCAGACCCGTCAGATAGAGACTTTTCACGTGCTGACAAACAGCGGGACCCAGTTCATCAAAAGAGACACCCTTGTCTTTGCCGCCGGCAATCAGAATGAGCTTCTTATCAAAACAGTTGAGTCCGGCGATCGTCCGCCCGGGGCTGGATGCAATCGAGTCGTTGATATAGGTCACGCCCCGATGGATGCGTACAGTCTCGAGACGATGGGCAACGCCCGTAAAGCTTTGCGCGACTTCCGTCATCGTCTTTAAGCCGACAAAATCGCTCACAGCCGTAAACGCAGCCATGATGTTTTCTAGGTTGTGAACGCCCGGCAAAGAAACATTTTCGGCGGGCATTACATCCTGATGCGTTCCGTTTTGGGCATAGACGATCCTTCCGTTCTCACAGTAAAAACCGTTTTCAACGGCATGATTCCGACTGAAACTGCGCACAGATCCCTTCGCTTCTTTTGCACATTCTGCCGATAATTCATTATCCTCGTTTACGACCAAAATGCCGCTGCCGCTTTGGTTGCAGAATACCTGTTTTTTTGCGTCAATATAATCCTGATATGTGGGGTGAACATCCAGATGATTGGGCGTGATATTGGTGACAAGGGCAATATCGGGGCTAAGAACCATGCTGTGCAGCTGAAAAGAGCTAAGCTCTAACACGGCTATATCATCGGGCTTTATGCTGTCTACCTCGCACAGCAGCGGATGACCGATGTTGCCACCCAAATGAACACGGTATCCCGCGGCGTTCAAAAGCGAGGCAATAAGGCTGGTGGTCGTTGTTTTCCCGTCGCTGCCGGTCACGGCAATGACTTTGCACGGACATAGCTTGAGAAATAGCTCCATTTCGCTCGTGACTACACAACCCTTGTTTCTCGCCTCGCATAGTGCGGGCGTGTTTGGGTGAAGACCCGGGGTGCGAAAAATGATATCGGCATCCAGATGATCGAGGTAGTCCTCACCGAGTTGCGCATGAAGCGTGAGACCATGAAGCTCCGGATGCAACTGCTCACTTCGGTCACAGACGGTTACATCGATTCCGGCGGAACATAAAAGCCTAATCAGCGGACGATTGGAAATGCCCGCACCGATCACCGTGATGCGTTTCGTTTTCAGAGAGTTGATATATTCGTGTAAGGTCAAAGTGTATACCCTCCCTTTTACTCACACTATATTATAAAACTGTTCCTATTTCGCAGCAAGAAACGAATAGCTACAACTTGAATAAAAAAGAAACGAGACAGGACGCATCCTGCCTCGTTTCGATATGTTTATGAGTTTTCCTGTAAGCCGGGTTCTGTTAAAAACGGCCATCTATCTAGGCATTCCGTTGCCGGAATGCTCCAGCCACCTCCTATGGGGAGTCGGGCCGACTTAGTCCCCAACCACGGTGTTGCTCCGGATAGAGTTTACAGCGGCGCTATGTCGCCAAAGCGTCGGGTGGTCTCTTAAACCACCTTTCCACCCTTACCGTCCCGAAGGACGGCGGTTTATTTCTGTTGCACTTGTCCTAATGTCGCCATCGGCGGGCGTTACCCGTTATCCTTGCCCTGTGGAGCCCGGACTTTCCTCACGCACAGCCTTTCGGCTCGTGCCTGCGGCCGTTCGGAAAACTCAAAACGATCAGTCGTTGTTCTCCCAGTTATGCCAGACGTTCTGAACATCCTCGTTGTCTTCGAAGATGTCGAGCATCTTTTGCATATTTTTCAGCGCGCCTTCCTCGGTGAGCGTGATGTACGACTGGGGCACCATTTCTTCCTGCGCGGAAAGAAGCTTATAGCCATGCTCGGTCATATAGTCAGCTACCGCGGTCACATCATCGGGAGATGTATAGATGGTGAAGCAGCCTTCTTCAGTTTCCATATCGGCGGCACCGGCTTCCATGGCATCCATCAGAACGGTATCTTCATCGTAATCGCCGTCCTCGTTGTCCACGACAATCACGCCCTTGCGGTCGAAGGACCAGCTCACGCAGTTGGTGGCACCGAGATTGCCGCCGTATTTATCGAAGCAGTGACGGACTTCGCTGGCCGTGCGGTTGCGGTTGTCGGTCATGGCCTCCACGATCACGGCAACGCCGCCGGGACCGTAGCCCTCATAAGTGACGGATTCAAAGTTGGAGGTGTCACCCGATCCAAGTGCTTTTTCGATGGTACGTTTGATGTTGTCGTTGGGCATATTGGCGGCTTTTGCCTTGGTAATAACAGCGGCAAGACGCATGTTATTCTTCGGGTCGCCGCTGCCGCCTTCCTTGACCGCCACGATCATTTCGCGGGCAATTTTGGTGAAAGCCTGCGCACGCTTGGCATCGGCTGCGCCCTTCGTTTTCTGAATGTTATGCCATTTGGAATGTCCTGACATATAAATTCCCCCTGTAATTTCTTTGCTTGGGGATTATTTTATCATATATCTGTCTCAATATCAACCTTTACCTGCATTTCGGGATCAGCAAAAGTCCCTCGGTACGGCCCTCGTTTGCCTCCAGAATGGCATCAACCGAGGAATGATGCTTTTTCGCAAGATCCCACAGCTCCTCTTTTCCGTGACAGGTCAAAAGTGTGATCGACGGACACTCACAGGCTGATTCAGCTTTTTCAAAATCCATAACGCTGCAAATGCTTTGCGTTTTCTGCGCACAAAGCGACACATCAACGGGAAGCCGGATGCTTACATTCCCGCCGGTGGCTGTCGTATATATGGGATCGCAGTATATATTCACCAAGGCGATAGATTCATCGGCTTCCCTTTCGATCGGAATGTCTTCGTTTATCGTGTGATTCAAAACACTGCAGCCATCCTGATTTTTATAGACGGCTCGTGTGTTGATTGAAAGCTTGAGCGTGCTTTCCTCGATTTTGGCAGATTGTACACTGCTGCGGGAAAACAGAATTTCGTGGATATTCCGCTGTGAATCAAAGGCGGCGGAGAGCGTTTTCCGCAAACGGATCTCGCGGCTCGCGGTACAGATCTCATGCGTGGCAAAGCGCGGCGCGATTGCCTCCTGGTTGCAATAGGCATCTGCCATGTAATGGATTGCGGCGGTTTTCATGCAGACTGCCTGTGCCAGTATGTGCAGCTCGGCTCCGATTTTTCCGCTGCCGCGCTCCGGTAGATCAAAGTATGCGCCGGTCAGCATTAAGGAGACCTGCGGGGCGGATTCCGCATCCGCTTCCATGATTTGCGAAAACTTGCTTTCAAAGCTGCACGGATAGAGCTGCTCGCCGTTTCTCAATAAAAGAAAAAGGAGAGCGCGTCCACGAAAAACGATCTTTTCCCCTGCCAATTCCAGTTCGTCGACACAAAGAGATACTTCTTCCGAAATAATGTCGTCTACATCGCCGATGCCGCTCGGCAATGAAAACTCATCGGTTGTGACGAAGGTTTTCTCCCGAATATCGGACACCATTACAAGCGATGTTTTCACCATTTTGGACTCGATTTTCCGATTGCATTCCCGAATGCCGCCCGCGATCTCCCACTCGTTTCTCCGATAGCAGGCGGCATTGCCGCAGATCTCCGTTTTCATGGAAACTTTTCGGGAGTTGATGATCTTACATTCGGAGCTTTTGACGCGGATGTTGGCTGTACCCAGACAATCGGAGTCCGCCTCCGGGACAGCGGTGGTCAGCGTTGTCGTTGTGTGGAGCGGAAGGCATTGCAGGAGCGGAGTATCCGCAGCCTGATACAGCAGCTTCGCCTGAATATCCACCGTGACACTGAATCGCCCGTTTTCTATTTCCTTGCTACGGACAAAAAGCATGGCGCTGCAGTCCAGAACGGCCGAGATGTCCGGCATATTATCAGGGATGACGGATTCTGTTGTGGTATCGGATGTCAGGTCACCGGACCAAAGCTGTTTATAATGATGATAGAGTTGTGTTTCAAAAATCGTTTCCATTGTCGCATTCTCCTTGCTTGATTTTGCTACAAGAATATGCGTGACAGGATTCTCTTATGCTTACGACCGCATCAGCATAATGCCTCCGCAAATCAGTGCCGCCGCACAGATCAGCCACCATACACCGCTCGGCAATATCAGCCCTAAAAGAATAATGAGTCCCAGAATGATGGCGGCATACGCCCCCCACCGACCGCGACAACATGGTTTTCTTCGCATAGAAAAGACCTCCTCTCGACATATTCTATGTCAAAAGGAGGTCTTTCGCGTCTTAGGAAAGCTCCCAATCTTTATATTGAGAAGCTTCTTCGTATAATCTTTTATAGGAATTGTAGCGGCTTGGGTGAATTGCACCACCCTCTACAGCCTGCCGTACCGAGCAATCCGGCTCGTTGATATGCGCACAGTCCAAAAATCGGCATTCACCAAGATAGGACGCAAACTCCGGAAACAGTCCGGCAAGCGCCTGCTTGCGGATGGGGGAATTTCCTATTTCTTCAAGCGAAGCAAAACCGGGCGTATCGGCGATCAGGGTATTCTCTCCCAGATCAAAAAACTCAACGTGCCGCGTGGTATGCTTTCCGCGTCCCAGTTTCTGACTGACATCGCCGGTTTCAATGGAAAAACGAGGGTCGATCGCATTCAAAAGACTGGACTTTCCAACGCCGGAATTGCCGGTGAAACAACAGCTTTTTCCGCGGATGGCATCTTGAAGCTCCTGCATCCCCTGCCCTGTTTTGGCACTGACGCGAAAACAGGGATAGGGCGTTTTTTGATAAATCTCCATCAGTTTTTCCGCGGGGTCAAGATCACATTTGTTAATGACGATCATGAACGGACAAGCGTTTTTTTCGCATCGGACGGATAACCGGTCGATCAGAAAGGGGTCGGTAATCGGGATGGCTGCCGATACGATCATAATTAATGCGTCTAAATTAGAGACAGCCGGACGGAGAAAGAAATTCTTGCGTGGTAAAAGATTTGTTACAGTGCCGCTGCCATCGGCATTTACCGAAAAGATGACATGATCTCCGACGAGCGGCGTAGATCCATCCATGCGGAAACGTCCGCGTGCGCGGCATGAATATGTTTCCGAGCCGGAGCGGACATAATAGAATCCGCTCATGGCTTTTATGATAATTCCCTCCACGTTTATTCTTCCGGTACGGCTTCGCCTGTCTCCACGGGACCGCTGCCGACCTGCAGATAGATCTTTGTGTTGGCAACGATCTCGGTCCCGCCCTCGTAGTTCTGCCACAGGACAAGATCGGCTTCTTCTTCAGACGATGAGACATAGGTGATCTCGTTTTCTGTGCAAATCAGACCCAACTCAGACAACTGTGCAAGCGCATCCGCTTTATTGGCACCCTGCAAATAGGGCATTTTCACATAGTCCACTTCGGGACCGGCGCTGACTGTAATGGTGACATAGGTTCCGGCCGCCACGGACGAGCCAACACCGGGCTTGCAGCTGATGACAAAGTCCTCGGTGACGTTGTCAGAGGAAGCGAGCTCCGTCATCACGTTCAGTCCGAGCCCCTGCAGCGTGGACTGCACATCCGGATAATAGTCATTGATAACATCCGGAATCGTGACAAGCTCGATACCCGAGGAAACGATAAGCTGGACTTTGATGCCTTCATCCACGATCATGCGGCTTGTACCTTCCTCGGGATCCTGGCCGATCACGATGCCGACCGGACTGCCTTCATCCGCCTGATAGACAATATTAAAATCGAAAAGCTCCGTAAATGCGCTGTCCTGCGTGATGACATCGGCGTATTCTCCGCTGAAATCCGGCACGGCGATGCGCTCAGCATCACGGAATATGCCGCGAAGCCAGTAATTCCAAACAAAGCTCCCAAGGAAGATGGCAAAGCAAAGCACAAGACCGACACCGAGCAGGAGGCTGATCTTTTTCGAGCGGGAGCGGCGGCGGACATAGTCCTGTTTGGAGAGCTCGCCGCTGTTGCTGATACGGGGAACATCCCGACGGATAATATGGAGCGCTTCTCCGCGCTGCGCAGGCGTGGCATCCTCCATGCTAATAGGTCTGCGATCTGTCAAAGACGAGGTAATTCCCTTGCGGAAATCCTCCAGAGCTGCCAGCATATCTGCGGCGCTGGCATAGCGCTCCGAAAGATCGGTCTGCATGGCTTTGAGAGTAATCTCCTCCAGCTCCTCCGGAATTTCGGGATTGAGAACGGTGGGCGCGTCGGGAATGCTGGACATCTGCTGAACGGCCACCTCGGCCGGTGTAGCACCGTCATAGGGCAGCTTCCCCGTGAGCATTTCGTACATGACAACGCCTAAGGAATATACATCCGTTCGGGCATCGACGCTGTCTCCGCGCGCCTGCTCCGGCGAGATGTAGTGAATGCTGCCGACTGCTTCGTCCGAATCCGATTTGTCGTGGGAATCTTCCATCATGGCGATCCCGAAGTCAGCGACCTTGGCCGTTCCGTCCTTGGGGAGCATGATGTTCTGCGGCTTAATGTCCATGTGGACGATGCCCTTGGAATGTGCGTGGGTCAAGGCTCGCGCGATCTGCGTGGCAAAATGCAGCGATTCTTTCCATGTGAGCGTCTGCTTCTTTTTCAAATACTGCTTCAGATTTATGCCGTCGACATATTCCATAACGATGTATTCGGTGTCACCTGAGGAGACGACATCGTAAACAGCACGAATGTTGGGGTGCGAAAGCATGGCGACCGCCTGGTATTCAGTGCGGAAGCGGCGACGGGATTCCTCGTCCATGGCGACATCGTCCTGCAGCACCTTGATCGCAACGTTTCGCTTCAGCTTGGTATCAAAGGCCTTGTAGACGACTGCCATGCCGCCGACACCGACCACGTCTTTGATTTCATAGCGATTATCCAGTTGCTTTCCGATTCTCCAACTGACTTTATTACTCATGCAAGTCTGCCTCCTCATCCAAGGTCAAAACAACGGCCGTTACGTTATCGCGAGCATTGTTTTCCAATGCACGATCCATTAACATTCGGCAAATTTCATCCGGCTCTTTGTCCGAAGAAAGAATATGAAAAATGACTTCTTCCGTCAACGCATTGGTCAGGCCGTCCGAACACAGAAGAAATTTGTCGCCCGACTGAGCTCCGGCTTCAAACATATCGCTTCTCAGCTGCATTTCGCCGCCGACGACTCGTGTGATGACGTTTTTGCGTGGGTGACTTCGTGCCTGTTCCGGCGAAATTCGTCCGCTGTCGACCATTTCCTGTACAAGAGAGTGATCGTGGGTGATTTTTCTCAGCTTCCCATCGCTCAGACGGTAGGCCGCGCTGTCTCCGACATTGATCAAAGTGGCACCAGATTCCGTCAAATAAATGGCGACCAGAGTCGTGCCCATGCCCTCGCAGTCTTTGTCTTCCACTGAATGAAAGTACACTTCCCTGTTTGCAATATCCGCGGCATCGCGCAGACATTCGGCAATCTTTGTGCCGCGGCTTGCCTCCAGAGACGGAACGACGTGCGATACAAAAGCGTCACAGGCGAGCTTGCTGGCGATCTGACCGGCGGCCGCGCCGCCCATCCCGTCGCACACAAGCGCCAGTATCCCGTCGGGAAGTTCCTGCACGGAAAAAGTGTCTTGATTGTTTCGTCGCACTTTTCCGATATCGGTTAATCCAAATGCTTTCACTCGTTTTTCATCTTCTTTCGTCGGAGTTGTCCGCAGGCAGCGTCAATATCGCTGCCGAGCCTACGCCGAAGCGTGACCGTCACACCGTTTTGCGTCAGGATATCCATGAACTCCTTGACAGCTTCTTTTGTTGAAGGCTGTAAGCCCCGTTCGGAAACATAGTTCAAACGTATGAGATTGACATGAGCGCCGGTGCCCTTGAGGCGCTCGGCAAGAAGCCTCGCCTGCTCCGGTGTGTCGTTCATCCCGCGAATCATGGAATACTCGAAGGATATACGCCGTCCCGTTTTTTGAAAATAACGCTCACAGGCGGCAAAAACCGCATCCACGCCTCGCCCTCGGTTGACCGGCATGATCTTCGAGCGGGTCTCATCATCCGGCGCGTGAAGCGAAACGGAAAGCGTTAGTTGCAGATTCAATTCCGCCAGTTTATCGATGCGCTCTGTCAGCCCACAGGTGGAGAGCGAGATATGCCGCATACCGATGTCGCGTCCGTCATGGTCGTTAATGAGCCGCAAAAAACGAAGAACATTGTCAAAGTTATCGAGCGGCTCTCCAATTCCCATCAAGACGATATTGGAAATCTTTTCTCCGGCTTCCATCTCGGTGCGCAGTACCTCGTCCAATATTTCCGAGGCGGAGAGGTTTCGGACAAGTCCGCCCAAGGTCGAAGCACAGAAAGCACAGCCCATACGGCAGCCGACCTGCGAGGATATACAGACGGTGTTTCCGTGCTGATAGCGCATGAAAACCGTCTCCACGCTCTCCCCGTCCGGCAGCTCCCACAAAAATTTAATGGTGCCGTCCAGCTTTGATTGCTGCCGCCGCAGGACCCGAAGTGTCGGGATCGTGTAGAGCTCGCTGAGCTGCTCACGCAGTGCGGCGGAAAGATCCGTCATCTCGTCAAAGGAGGCGGCACCGCGGCTGAGCCATTTGAAAACCTGCTTGGCGCGAAACGCCGGCAGTCCCAGTGCTCTGAACTGTTCTGCGAGCTCGCTCGGATACAGGCTTTTTATATCAATTTTTTCCGGCGCATCCGGCATATATAAAATCCGTCTGTTTCGTCCGTGTCCGGCCAAAACGTCCTTTCCGTTTCGATTTGAAATTCGGGATGTGAAGCGATAAATGCGTGCGTCACATCTGCGTTTTCCTGCTTGCGCCATGTACAAGTGGAATAAGCCAAAACGCCGTCGGGCTTTACGGCTTTTGCGAGATTGTTCAGTATGCTGCTTTGGAGCTTCGGAAGCGCTGCAATATCTTCGCGGCTGCGATAGCGGATATCGGGCTTTTTGCGTATGACACCCCAGCCGCTGCATGGAACATCTGCCATGACGAGGTCAAAATTCTTTCCGTCAAATTGCGAAGCATCCTGCACCTCACAGCGAATACAGGAAAGCCCCATTCGCTCGGCACCTTCCGCAACCAGATAAAGCTTCGCCGCGCTGATATCACACGCAAGAATCTCGCCTGTGTTTTCCATGTCCATAGCTGCTGCAAAGCTCTTGCCGCCCGGGGCTGAGCAGGCATCCAATACACGCATTCTAGCTTTCGGTGAAGCAATAGAAACGCTCATGCGTGCCGCCGGATCCTGCACATAGAACAATCCGGCTTGAAATTCCGGCATGGCAGCAATGCTTCCGCTGTTTTCAAGAATCAGACAATCGGGGATGGTGCTGTGAACTTTCGCCCCCAGCTTTTTCGCAAGCTCCTGCGAAGAAATACGCAGAGTATTTGTTTGAATAAAGGTAGGCACAGCCCGATTATCAGCATCCAAAACGGCTTCGGCTCCGTCATGGCCGCGCGCGGCGATCAGCTCCTCCACCATCCAGAGCGGATGACTGTAACGTATGGAAAGATGCTTGGCGCTGCCCGATTCGGGTACCTCCGGCATGGGCGCATCCGCCATTTTCCGCAGCACCGCATTGACCAGACCGGCGGCGCGGGCATAGCCGCCATCGCGGCAGAGCTTGACCGATTCGTTGACAGCGGCCCGATTGGGGATACGATCCATAAAAAGAATTTGGTAAGCTCCGAGGCGAAGGATATCACGCAGCTTCGGCTCCAGTTTGCCTTTGGCAAGACGGTCGATGCAAAAATCCAGATAATAGAGATTTTGCAGTGTCCCGAGGAAAAGCCGCGAGCAAAGCGCCGCGTCGCGGGTGTCAAGCTGTCTGCGGTCGATCAGCGCCGATAGTGTCTGGCTGCTCCAAGCGCCGTTTCGTCGGCAGCGTTCCAACGCATCCAGCGCGGTTTTTCGCGGCATATCAAACCTCCATGGGATGGCCGAGAAGATACGCGGCGGCACTCATTCGCTTGCTTCCGGCGGCCTGTAATTCCTTAATGAGCAGAGTGTTCTTGTCGCCGCAAACGACTTCGATTCCATTCTTATCGGCAGAAAGCACGCTTCCCGCCTCGGCATCGCTTTTGTGTCCGCTCAGATCGGCATCATAGATTTTGAACTCCGTTCCGCAAAGGCTGGCGGTGGCACATGGCCAGTCCTGTAAACCGAATATCTGCTTCAGAATGGAGCGGGAATCTTTCGTCCAGTCGATCGGAGACTCGTCCTTGCTGAGGGGCGGCGCATAGCTGACCAATGATTCATCCTGCGCCATGCGGGGCGCGTTACCCGCTTCGATCGCATGGATGGTCTTGATCAGAAGCTCCGCGCCGAGCGGCGCAAGGCGGGCGTAAAGCTGTGCGCTCGTTTCTTTATCTCCGATTTCTGTTTCGGCGGAATAGATGATGTCACCGGCATCCATCTCCACCGCCATATACATACTGGTCACACCGGCGGTCTTGTCGCCGTTGATCACGGAACGCTGGATAGGCGCACTGCCGCGATATTTGGGCAGAACGGAGCCGTGAATATTGATGCAGCCATACTTCGGCAAAGAAAGAATAACCTGCGGGAGAATGCGCCCGTAGGCGACCACCACGATCATATCCGGCTCAAGCTCCTGCAGGAGCTTATATGCCTCGCCGTCGCGCAGGGTCGTCGGCTGATAGACAGTCAATCCGTGTTGTATAGCCAGTTCTTTGGTTTCGCAGGCAGAGAGCTTGTGTCCGCGTCCCTTGGGCTTGTCCGGCTGCGTGAAGACGGAAAGGATCTGCTGTCCGTCCCGAATCAGCGCGTCCAGGCAGGTAGCCGCAAAGTCCGGTGTACCCATGAATACGATCTTCATTCTGCTTCCTCAGTGTCTTGTTGTGCGTAGTATTCGTTGAGTTCTTCTTCGCTCATGATATGAGTGCTGATGTCGGTGAAAAGCTGCCCTTCCAGATGGGCGATCTCATGGCAGAATGCACGGGCGGTCAGTCCGTAGCCCTCCACCTCAAATAGTTCTCCGTTCCGATCCTGAGCACGGACCTTCACATATTCCGGGCGTTTTACCAGACCATACACTCCGGGAACGGAGAGGCAACCCTCCGGTCCGTTCTGTTCGCCGTCCTGTTCGATGATTTCGGGGTTGATGAGCTCGATAAAATACTCGTCCTCATCTTCTTCCACGTTGGTTTCCAGAACAACCACGGCACGGCGTAAAATACCGACCTGCGGTGCAGCCAGACCGACACCGCTTGCATCCATCATGGTCTCCTCCAGATCGTCCATTAAATCATGGAGCTTTTGGTCGAATTTTGTGACGGGACGGCAATGCTTGGAGAGAGCTTCGTCACCCTTTTTCAGAATTGTGCGTAAAGCCATAGAAAACTCCTAGTTGTCTAACGGGTCGAAATCGGCGTAAACCGATACCCCGCGGTATTTTTTATCGTTGTTGCAAGCCAAAATGGTGGCGGCGATCACAGGTCGAACGGCGCTGCTTGCTGCGCTTGCGACGGTGACTCTGTATCGCCAGGTCTTATTCAATCTGGCAATCGGAAGCGAGGCCGGTCCGATGACCTTGGTATTGGGAATGGACTGCGTCTCCTGAAGCAGCAGAGCACGAATATCGTTGCAGCAACGCAGCACAGCGCTCTCGTCCTCCCCACTCGCCGTCAAAACGAAAAGCTCCGTGAAAGGCGGAGAATCCGTCATGCGGCGGATCTGAAGCTCCGCTTCATAGAACTGTTCATAGTCCTGTGCGGCGGCCAGACGGATCACCTGATTGTCCGGTGTAAAGGTCTGGATCACGGCACGACCGGCTTTTTCAAAGCGTCCGCTTCGCCCGATGACCTGCGTGATCATGGAGAAGGTTCGCTCGGCGGCTAGATAGCTTCCCGAATACAGGCTTTGATCGGCGGATAGGACTCCGACCAGCGTGACGTTTTCAAAGTTCAGCCCCTTGGTCACCATTTGTGTTCCGACCATGATCGGGATTCGTTGGCTGCGGAACTTTTCAAACAGAACGCCGTGACTGTCTCCGCCGGAAAGAGAATCCGTGTCCATGCGCAGTATATCGATGTCGGGATACAACGCCTTTAATTCCTCAACAACCTTCTGTGTGCCTGCGCCGATATAATTGAGCTTTCCTCCGCAGTCCGGACAAAGCGCATCCGGCATCTGAACATGACCGCAATGGTGACACATGAGTCGGTTTCCGATGCTGTGATAGGTCAGCGCGCAGGAGCAGTTCGGGCATTGATAGGTGAAGCCGCACTCCACACAAGTGACGAGCTTGTTGGTGCCGCGCCGATTCAAAAACAGGATCGACTGCTCACCGCGATCCATATTTTCCTGCAGCTCTTTGGCGAGAAACGAGGAGATTACTCCCCCGTTCCCGCTCCGAAGCTCCTGTTTCATGTCCACGATCCGCACGGCGGGCAATTTTTGTTGATTGTAGCGCTGCTGAAGCGTAAAAAGCTGATACCGTCCGGTCTCGGCATAATACATAGACCGGATCTCCGGTGTCGCGCTGCCGAGGAGCAGCGTGGCATTCGCTTTGGCACAGAGGTATTTTGCCACATCTCTGGCATGATAGCGGGAGGAATTTTCGGACTTATAGGTGTCTTCCTGTTCCTCGTCAATGATGACAAGACCAAGGTTTTGCACCGGCGCAAACACGGCGCTGCGCGTACCGATGACGAGTCTGGCAGCACCGCTGCGGATACGCTTCCATTCGTCGTAGCGCTCACCCATGGAAAGCGAGCTGTGTAAAACGGCGATCTCATCTCCGAAATGCGAAGAAAAGGTTTTGAGCATCTGCGGAGTCAAAGAGATTTCCGGAACTAGAAGAATGGCGGACTTCTGTTCACGCAGAACGCGGTCGATCAGATGAATGTAGACCGTCGTTTTGCCCGAGCCGGTCACGCCGAACAATAGCGCGGCGTTGGCTCGGTCCTGCTTTGTCAGATTCCAGATACCGTCAAAGGCTTGTTGCTGTTCCTCGTTCAAAACGGGAAGCGGAGCAAAAGCTGCGGACTCATAGTTCGGGCGACGAAAGACTTCTTCTTCCGTAATGCGGATCAGACCTTTTTCCGCCAAGCGTCGTATGCTTTCACGACCGGCACCGGTAAAATAGCAGATATCGGCAACGGACGCTTTTTCAAGATCGCACAAAACACGCAAAACGGCGCTTTGTCGGACGGCGCGGCGGTTTGCCTGGATCGCCGCCATTGCATCCTCGCGGCTGACCGCCAGCGAAGCCTTTTGCAACGTGCGGTCGGCACTGCGTCGGACGGATGAAGCCTCCGCTTTCAAAACGCCTTTTTTCACCAGAGAAGCCAAAGCTGCACCGGCGTTTTTCGCGCCGAACACCGCCTCGATATCCGCCAAAGGACAAATACCGCCATGCCCGCAGACCGTCTGTACGACGAGTTGCTCGGCTTTAGAGCGTCCCGCGGCAGCGAATGCTTTCTCCTCGTCCATGTCCGGAGCAAGGACATAGTTAGCGCTGATCTTATACCACAGCCCTGCGGGCAAAATACTTTTCACTGCCTCCGAAACAGTGCAGAAAAAGCGTTCACGCATCCATAAGGCGAGCTTGATCTGCTGCGGCGTGAGGATTGGCTCCTCGTCCAGCAAATCAAGAACGGGCTTGAGAGTCTGACCGCCCTCCTGTGTCAGCGAAAGAACGATGCCTTCCCTCGGACGGGACCCGCCGAACGGGACGGCAACGCGCATCCCGACCCGAATGTCTTTTTTGAATTGTTCACCGACCGAATAGCTGTACGGCTTGTCAAACCAATAGCTGACGCCGGAAACAGCAATGCGGGCAACATATTCCGTCATGTTTTCCGTGTTTCGTAAAACGGCAAAGCCGCTTTTGCGTTACTCCTCTACTTCCTCTGCAGGGACTTCGGGTGCTTCTTCTTCGGAAACAGCGTCGTTGATGGTGAGCTTACCGGTGTAAACTTCGTCGATCGCGCTCGAAACGGGCTTTTTGTTCAGCGATTCGCCGGCTTCCTCGGCATCGTTTGCGATCTTGCGGGCGCGCTTGGCTACGAGGTTGACGAGCAGATAACGGCTGCCGACTTTATTCACGAGGTCGGCCATGGGGGGATATAACATCATAAGGCAAAATCTCCTTTTAAGATATTCTCGGTTTGAAATTCGGAACGGCAGCGATAGGCTGTGATGATGGCATCCAGCTTTCGGGCTGTGCATTGGTAGTCGTCGTTAATGAGGATGTATTGATAATTTCCGGCAAGCCTGCATTCGTCGGCTGCGGTCTGAAGACGTTTGCGGATCTTCTCGTCCGAATCCGTTCCGCGGCCGCGAAGCCGCCGTTCCAGCTCCTCCATGGAGGGCGGACAGAGAAACACGCTGACGCAGTCGGGACGCTTGGCCATGACCTGTGCCGCACCCTGTACCTCAATGTCGAGGATGACAACCTTGCCCGTCTCAATGGCGGCATCGATCGGGGCGGCCGGTGTTCCGTAGCAGTTGCCGACATATTCGGCGTGCTCCAAAAATGCATCCTGCTCGATCATTTCTTCAAATTTTTCCCGGGAAATAAAGAAATAATCCTTTCCGTCCACTTCATTCGGGCGCGGCTCACGGGTCGTGGCGGAAACGGAAAAAACAATGTCATCCCGATTTTTCATCAGCTCATGAATGACGGTGCTTTTTCCAGCGCCGGAAGGGCCTGAAAAAACAAGAAGAACTCCCTTATCCTTCAAGATTGTCACCTCCTGTTTTTCCGGCAATGCGCTGGCTGAGCGTGTCCGGCAGCAAGGGACAGAGGATAACATGACCGCTGTCCGCAACGATGACAGCCCGTGTCTTTCGTCCGTAGGTCGCATCGATCAGCTTTCCGGCATCACGGCTGTGCGTGATGATGCGCTTGATCGGGTTGGATTCGGGATCGACCACCGCCACGATGCGTTCGAGGGAAACATAGTTTCCGAAGCCTATGTTGATCAGTTTACTCAATGTTCTGCACCTGCTCACGTATTTTCTCGATCTCCGCCTTCATGTCGATCACGACCTTGGCGATCTGACTGTCGGAGCATTTGGAGCCGGTCGTGTTGGCTTCCCTGTTCATCTCCTGAATGAGGAAATCGAGCTTCCGCCCGACCGGCGAGCCGTCGGCCAGCATCTGACGGAACTGGGCGATATGACTGCGCATACGCACGGTCTCCTCATCCACGGCGACCTTGTCCGCATAGATGGCTGCCTCCTGTAAAATACGGCTTTCGTCCACCGAGCTGTCACCGAGGACTTCCGTCATTTTATCGAGCAGCTTTTGCCGATATTCCTCCACGGTCTGCGGGGAACGCGCTTCGACAAGGCTCACCATATTCTCGATATTTTCGAGCTTTTGCAGAAGATCGGTGCAGAGCTTCTCGCCTTCCCGCGCCCGCATGGCATCGTATTCGGAAAGCGCTTCTTCCAGCGTTTCCAGAATGGCCTGACTGACCAGATCACGGTCGGCATCCTCCCTCTCGGCAGAGAGAACATCCGGGAATTTTGCCACATTCAGGGCACTCAACTCACCGTTCACCGGGTATTTGGCGGCAATCTCCCGTACTGCGGCGATATAGGCCTCCGCCAGCGGCTCGTTTACTCGGATCGTTACGGTGTCCGCCTTGGAAGAATCGACATTGATGAAAACATCCACCTTGCCGCGGCTGATATGCGCCGCGACGGCGCTGCGTATCGCTTCCTCCGCAAAGAGAAAGCTTTTCGGCAGTCGGACGGAAACATCGAGATAGCGGTTGTTGACGCTTTTCAGTTCGGCGGAAACGGCGATCGCGTTTTTCTCGCCCTTGGCACCGCCGTAGCCGGTCATGCTGTAGATCATGAAAAATACCCCGAAATTCTTTCTATGTAGATTTTGATTAAAAAGCTGAAGCAGATATCATACACCGCGAATACGATGATTCCGAGCGGCCAGAGCACATACCAGTGCGACAACAGACCGACCGGAACACCGACGGCGGCGGGGATAAACCACCAGACCCAGAAGACAAGGCTGAAAAACGCCGCTTTTACGATCCAGCAGATCGTTACTTTGGGAATATGCTTCTCAAATAGCGCTTTGGCGATGGGATACAGTCCCAAAAATGCGGCGTAAAAGATGGCGCAGCCCTTTGTCGGCAGGATCAGAAGCGAGAGAACGGCCGTGACGGCATAGACCGCGATGCTCCACCAAAGCCCGTACATGATGAGTGCAATGGCGGTAAATATACCGGCAATAGCGGTCAGCGCCAATCTGGCACTCGGCAGAAGGGAGGATAAAAACAGCACGGCGACCCCAAGCGCAGACAGAACTGCCAATCGGGTGATGCGCGTTGTGGATGAGTGTTTCTTCATGTCATCGACAGCCGATGCAGGGGATCAGATTGCCGCCGAGCATCTCGCAGCAGCAATCCGCCATGACAGCGGATTCGCAGCAGTTGCACATATCCGCCTGCGTCATCTGGGAGCCAGTGAAGTTCGGGTTATAATAACCCTGTCCGTTTTGATTCATATAGTTGACCGCGTTGCGATACTCCACATTGTTCGGCTGCATGGAGGCCGCCGTGCGGAAATAACGGCTCGCCTCATCCATCCAGCCCTTGCGCCAGCAGACACTTCCCATGAGATAATTCCATTCGGCATCGTGGGCGGAGATCTGATTCAAGAGGGCTTCCGCCTGTGCAAGCTCGTTGTTATTAATGAGATTGCGGATCTGGACATACTGCGGCGAGGACGAGCTTTGCCGCTGATAGGAGTTCTGCCCCCAGCCGGTGTATTGCCGCTGATACGCGGAGCCGGAGGAATAGGAGGAGCCGCTCTCCCGCTGCCGCTGTATGGTCTCGTAGGCCTCATTGATCTCTTTCATCTTCTCCGAAGCAAGATCGGCGAGCGGATTGTTGGCGTAGTTATCGGGATGATATTTTCGCGCCAGGTCGCGGTATGCTTTTTTGATGTCGGCATCACTCGCGGACGGTGACACGCCGAGAACACTATAAGGATCGTTCATACTTTCTCCTGTCGTGTAGATTTCTTCTTTGTATCTTTTGCCACTCTCCGCACAGCACGGCTTCCGTCGTCCACGGCAGACCGTAAAATACGGTGTTTTCCGTGATGGACGACCACGCTCCTTTTTCGAGCAGCTCCAGCGCGGAGGCTAAGGCGTTCTGAGACAGCCGTAGGCTTTGACGGAGGGATTCAATGTCAGCTTCGGAGAGTTTTCCGTTTTCAAGCGAGAATCGATATAGCAGTGGATTATACGAGCCGGAGTGGATATCCTCGGGCAGATCGTCCGCCGCATCGAGAATATAAACCATGCGCCCGAGGTGATACAAAAGCTGCTCCAGAATTCGGCGGCGGGATGCGTCTTTTTCGGATTCGGCCGCAGCGCGGAGGATGCAGGCGAAGGTGTCGGCCACGGCATCCAGATTGGCACAGTGACTTTCCTCCAGCATTCGAAGGGCTTCGATCTGTTTCTGTACCGTCTCTGCAAAAGACGGACGGCAGGCCGCAGCGGCTTTATATGCAGGACGGAGCAGCGGACGGAGCAAGCGAAAAACAAGGGCTTTGAAAAAACCGCTGTCGTAAATGCTGTCCTCCAGCTTCCACCAAGCGAGGATAATGCTGTAGTCGGCGGATGTAATGAGTGCTTCGTTCTCAGCGATGCAGGAGCATTTCATGCCGAGACGCGCCGGACAACTTCGACGTTCACATTCGGGCTTGTCCCCTCGCCAGAGAAGCATGGCGAGAAAGGTGAAGTCATAATTCACCACAAAGCGGGTGAAGAAGCCGCCGCGCTTTTTCAGCGCATGGCACAAGCCGCAATAGAGCTGATGATAAGCCTCATATTCCGAGACCTTCAGCTCCCCTTTTAAGGGGCGAACATAGCCGTACATCAGCGAATATAGGCGGTCAGCTCATAATGAAGCGACTTGCTTTTGCGTCCGATGATAACGGACAGCAGCGCTCCGATCACAAGCCCGCCGAAGCTGATGCCGATACAGGCACCCTGCGCCAACCCAAAGGAATAAGCGACGGCGTATGCCACAAAAAACAGCGCCAGAGGCAGCATATACACGAGGAAGGTGGCACCCATGATGCGGGAGGTCTTACTTGAAACGACAACACGATCGCCGGGGTTTGCATAGATGGGGTTGTCCGCTTCGATGAGGATGCGCGAGTTATAGACGCAGGATTCACAGCTTCCGCAGTTCCCGCCGCAGGCCGTGCCTCGGAGAATGGAAACCTCCGCTCTCTGCTTGTCCAGCGTTTTTGTCACAACTCCGTTTTGAGTCAAGTTTTATCCCTCCGTCATAACGACTGTCATGGTGTAATCCCCCACCGCGCCGGCATCGGAATAGCCGTCCACATAAATGGCGGTGGGCACCTTGCTGGTCACGGTGATGTCCGTCAGATCCGCGACGGCACGGAGATTGTTGGTGCTGATTTGAGCCAGGGTCTCCTCCGGTGCACGGATGGTGACGGGAATGCCGAGCGTCATAATTTCAGCCTCAAATCCCTCCGGACAGTTGATGTATTCAAGGTTATACACCGTGAACGACGCGGTGGACAGGCCCGTGAATTCGAGACCGACGGTCGCCGTTGTAATACCGGATAGATTGTCCGTATCGTTCGGAAGCGGGATCGTATACTCCGTCGGCGGGAAAGACTGATAATCCGAAAGATCGATCGTCGTAAGCTGAATGGTGTTGACACCCGCCAGCGTGGCGCTGTCACCGGCCAGCATGATGCTGCTGGGCTCAATGTTCTTCACAACATTCGCACTTGTAGCGCCGCCGCCTTCGATCAGTATGACATCCAGCGCAACCTCTTTCATCATGTTAACGGTGAGGCTGGTGTAAACGGTCGAAACATCGCATTCGATATCGGTGAAATCAAGCTCTTTGCCGTCTGCATTTCGGAGCGAAAAGGTGGATTCGGCGGTAAAGCTGGCATTCACATCGTCGCGGTTGATGATCACAAAAGCGCTGTCGATCTGCTGAATTTCTTCTTCCGGTCCGCTCAGCGTAACGGTGGCCGGCTCAAAGAGCATGACGGGGTCGGCGACGTAGCCCTCCTGGGTAGTGCCCACGAACTCGCCCTTGACCTCCACCGGCACAGATGCGAGCTTCGAGACGGTGAGAGAAACGTATTCGGGCGATTTCTTCACGACCGTCATATCGTTGGATGAGACATTGCTCGGATAGGATATGGAATATGTCAGCGTCTTATCACCGTTTCGGGTGACCTTGGAGAGATCGACGGTGGCAAAAAGGTCTTCCGGCGCAAGGTTCATAATATAGCGTCTCGGACCGCTGATGGTGACGTTGACCGATTCCACTTCCTCGTAGCTGACAATAAGCCCCAGGGATTCCCGCATGGCGCTTTCACCGAGATAATTGACCTCCACGCCGTAGAAGGTGCGAGTTTCGATCGCGCCGTAGGTGGATGTATAAAAGCCCCAGATCAGGACCGCCGCCACTAAGGATAAGCCGGCAACGAATATTCGATTGTTAAACCATTTGGCAAAAAGCCGTTTGATTTTATTCTCCCGCATGTTCTTCCACCTTTTGTTTCCGTTTTTTCAGAAACGATTCTTCCTCACTTGTGTCGGACAGCAATTCATTACGCAACAGAGTTTCAAACGTATCCTGGCTGAGATGACGCTTCAAAAGTCCGTCAACAGCCAGAGAAATGGCACCGGTTTCCTCGGAGACGATGGCAACGACCGCATCGGTCTTTTCGCTGATACCGAGCGCGGCACGGTGACGCATACCGAGATCGCGGCTGAGATTGCCGTTGGAGGACAGCGGCAGCATACATCCGGCGGCGGCGATCCGTCCGTCCTTGATGATGACCGCCCCGTCGTGCAGCGGGGATTTATCAAAAAAGATGTTTCGCAGCAGCTCGGAGGAAACCTTCGCGTCCAGCGCCGTGCCGGAGTTGATCGCCTCTCCGAGGCGGTTGTCGCGCTCAAAAACGATCAAAGCGCCCGTACACGTCTTGGACATATCCGAGCAGGCAAAAACGGTCTGCATGATGGTGGTCTCCATGGATGCGCTTTGATCCCGCCCGAGGAAGGAAAAGCTTCGGCTTCCGACCTTCTCCAAAGCGCGGCGTATCTCCGGCTGAAACAGCACGATCACAGCCAGAATGCCGATTTCAAACACGGCCTTGAGAATGTAGTTCGTAACGCCCAGATGGAGAACGCCGGATAACCACAGCGCCAGTACCAGCATGACGATGGCGTTGGCAACTTTGGTGGAGTTGGTGCGCCGGATGAAGCCGATCAGCCAGTAAACGGCAACCGCAAGGATCAGAATATCCACGACATCGGATATGCCCACAGCGCCGAGCATCCGAAATGAATCATGGAAGAATTGTGTGATCGTTTGCATAACAATCCTCATTCTACATAAAACTTAATAATTCATTATATAACAAATATTCTGACTTATCAAGGCTATTTATCCGGCAAAATCCATTAAAATTTGCGCTGCTTCCAGAACCTCGCCTGTTGTATTAAACGGTGAAAAACTAAAGCGCACCGTTCCCTCGTTTATGGTGCCCGCGCTTGTGTGTGCAAAGGGCGCACAGTGCAGACCGGCGCGCACGGCAACGCCGCGGTCCGAGAGCTTTTCGGCGCAGGCTTCGGCATCCATGTTTCGCAGTCGCAGGGAGAGCACGCCGCTCTGATCGGAGACGTTTTGTGCCGCGAAGCACTCGATCTTCGGATGGCTGTCAATATTCCGCAAAAACAGACGCATAAGCTTTTGTTCGTGACGAAGGATGTTCTCGCTGCCCTGATCCATCACCCAGCGGCATCCGGCAAGAAGTCCGGCGATACCGGCCACATTGTGTGTTCCGGCTTCCAGTCTGTCCGGCAGATAGTCCGGCATATTCGGGTTTTTGCTGTCGGAGCCCGTTCCGCCGAACAGCAGGGGCTTCGGCGTATCGCGGCAAAGCAAAACGCCGGTCCCCTGCGGCCCGAACAGCCCCTTGTGTCCCGGCATGGCCGCGAAAGCGGCATCCAACTTTTGAAAATCAAGCGGCAGAACTCCGGCGGACTGCGACGCATCCACGATCAGGGGCACATGATTTTCGCGACAGATATCCGCAATGTCTACTATCGGCAAGATGTATCCGAAAGCATTGGAAACGTGCGTACATACGACAAGTCCGGCTTTTCCGATCTTAGCGCGAAATTCACGTAAAAGAGTATCATTGTCAAAGAGTTTGAAACCAAAGGTCTCGATTTTGGCACCGATAGCGTACAGTGGCCGCGTCACGGCGTTGTGCTCAAAGCCGGAAACCAACACCCGCTCCCCGGGCTTGGCGAGGTCCATGATCGCAATGTTCAGAGCCTCGGTCGCGTTGTGTGTAAATATGACCTGCTCCGGCTCGGCAACATGAAACATCTCCGCCAGTGCCAAACGGCAATCGAGAACACAATCCGCCGCTTTCATGGCACTGTCATAACCGCCCCGCCCGGGGCTGGACATGGTGCGCATGGCAGAGGATACGGCGTGATAGACGCACTCCGGCTTTTGAAAAGTGGTGGCAGCCGAATCAAAATAAATCATTCCGTCACCTCGGTCAGCGTATCATGTTCCATCCGAAAAACACGCTGCGGTGGCAGGCCGGAAGCCTCCAGAATTTGTTTCGCGTTCATGCGGTTTTTCTCCGCAATGCGCACACAGTAGGCGCAGCCGTTTGCCTGTGCAGCAGCCGGCGCTTTCACCACAACAGCGCCTATCCCCTTTTGCTCCAGCACGCGGGCGCTGCGCTGTGCATAGGTCAGACTTTTGCATAAAAGCAGATACATAAAAATACCTCCCGCCATAGTCACAGACCATTGTATGCGGGAGGTATTCGGCTCGTGTCAGCGGAGAAGCACGACGGCGTGCGCCGCCATTCCTTCCCCTTTTCCGGTGAAACCCATGTGTTCTTCCGTGGTCGCCTTGACGCTGACGCGGGAAAGCTCCATGTTCAGCGTTTCGGCAATGTTTTTTCGCATTTCGTCAATATACGGTGCCAGCTTCGGTTTTTGCGCCAGAATGGTGCAATCCAGATTTTCGGGCACATATCCGGCCTTGGCGGCCGCCTCGGCAGCGCCCGCGAGGATCTTGCGGCTGTCCATGTTGAGAGTCCATTCCGCGTTGTCGGGAAAGAGCTTGCCGATATCGCCGAGCGCGGCAGCACCCAAAATGGCATCCGCAATGGCGTGCAGCAGCACATCCGCGTCCGAGTGACCGTCCAGCCCCTTTTCGTAGGGGATCTCGACCCCGCCGAGTATTAACTTCCTGTTATCAACGAGACGGTGCGCGTCATATCCGTGTCCGATCCTCATGTCTCTCTCCTTTTCAGTATCAGTTTGGCAAGCTCCAGATCGAGCGGCGTTGTGATTTTGATGTTTTCCTCGCTGCCTTCGGTCAGATTGATTTTGGCACCGATCAGCTCCGCCGCCGCGCAGTCATCCGTCGGAGAAAGCTGCTTTTCCACGGCGTTCTGAAGCGCAGCCTTGATCACGTCCGCCTGAAAAACCTGCGGTGTCTGGATGGCAAACAGCTTGGAGCGGTCAGGCGTTTCCAAAACTTCACCGTCCTCCGCGAGCTTGATCGTGTCCTTGACGGGAACAGCCGGGGCAGCCGCCAGATGGCGGTAGGCAGCCCAAACGGCATCCAAAATCACATCCGGTGTCACAAGCGGACGGGCTCCGTCGTGTATGGCGATCAACTTGGCTTTGGGTGATACGGACGCAACTCCGGCGTAGGAGCTTAAAAGCCGGCTCGCCCCTCCGGGGACGACAAGCCGCACCTTTCCTCCGCCGTAAGCCCGCACGAGCCGCGCGGCGACATCCAAGAGCTCTTCCCGCACGACCAATACGATTTCCCGTATGCACTCGCAGGCAGAAAAGACCTCCAGTGTGCGCCCCAGAACAGGCGCTCCGTTCAAATCCGCCGTCAGTTTATCCGAGCCGAAGCGGGAGCTGCTGCCGCCGGCGACGATGACGGCGGCGCAGTATGGCAGGCGCATGGTCTTTGCACTTTGTGAAAGCTTCATAAGTCCTCCGAAACATTTTTCTTATCTGAATTATAAACATTTCGGCTCGTTTAGGCAAGCAGAAAGGAATTTTTCATGTCCAAAATGAAAAGTCTGATCAAAAATACGGCGCTTTTGACGGGTGCATCGCTGTTTATGCGCTTCAGCGGCATGATATGGCAGGTGTGGCTGGCGGGACGAATCGGTGAATCTGGAATCGGGCTGTTTCAGCTTATCATGAGCGTGAGCGGTCTGGCTGCCACACTGGCGGTCAGCGGCATACGCTTTACTACGACGCGCTTGATTGCAGAGGAGCTTGGAATGCACCGCATGAACGGCGTGAAATCAGCCGTGCGGCGCTGTCTGATGTACGGCGGATTGTTCGGCGCATTAAGTACCTTTGTCCTGTTTCTGCTGGCGGAGCCGATCGGCTTTCTCTGGCTCGGGGATGCGCGGACGGTGGCACCGCTGCGCTGGCTGGCGCTTGGTCTTCCCTGCCTCGCTTTCAGTGCCGTGATCTACGGATATTTTACAGCAACAGGACGGGTCTGGAAAGGCGTATGCGTGCAGATAGCGCGGGAATTTCTGATGATCGGTCTGACGATATGGCTGCTGCGAAACTATCGGCGCGGAGACCTTGAATCCGCTTGTCGGACGATCGCCATGGGCGGCACGATCGCGGACTGGATCGCGCTTATCCTATTAATTCTGGTGTTCTCGTTTGATATTCGAAAACATATTATCGCCGAGAAAAAGGGTGTCGTTCACGGAATGACGGACCGTATGCTCGCAATCGCGCTGCCGCTGGCTGTCGCCTCTTACGCCCGCAGCGCTTTATCCACTTTGCAGCATTTGCTCGTTCCCAAAGGCCTGAAGCGTTCGGGTCTCTCGTCTGTCCAGGCGCTCGCGGGCTACGGGGTAATCCAGGGGATGAGTCTGCCGGTGGTGCTCTTTCCGTCCTGTCTGATGATGGCGATCGCGGAGATGATCGTACCGCAGCTCACGGAGGCGCAGGTTGCCGGAAATCAGATTGAGATCGCCAAAGTGACTCGAACGGTTTTGGAAAAATCGCTGATATTCTGTCTGGGCATCGCCGCCCTCCTGTTTGCGCTGGGGGATGCATTGGGAATGGCGCTGTACGATTCCGTGGAAGCCGGTAAATACATACGGATTTTTTCGTTGATTGTCCCGATCATGTACATGGATATGATTACAGATGGTTGTCTGAAAGGCTTGGGCGAAATGCTGTTTTGCATGGCGGTCAACATAGCGGATGCCGGACTTTCTGCGCTGCTTGTGTGGCTGCTTTTGCCTCGTTGGGGACTGCTTGCCTACATTCTGATCATCTGTTTTACGGAGCTTTTCAACTTTGCGTTAAGTCTCGGCCGGCTGAAACGTCTGTCTGACTTTCGTTTGGGGATTGGTCGCATTCTGTCGATCACGCTGGCGGCGATTCTGTCCGGCGCAGCGGCATGGGCCATGTACGAAAAAATCAGCACCGGAAACAGTGTTCCGGCGCTGATCGTTTCTTTGTGTTTCGGCGTAATACTTTACGCCAGTTTTCTGAATCTGATTAAGCCTGAGGAGGCAGCAGGCAGACGAGCATCTGGCAGACGCAGTCGCCGGTGTTGGTGACGGACTTGGCAGCGCCGCCGCAGCAGTGATAGGAGTCGCCGGCCTTGAGGACGGTTTCTTCCGTATCGGTCTTGAGGGTCATCTCGCCCTCAAGGATGTAGTAGATGGATTCCAGGGGGTTCGCGCCGAAGTCGGTGCCGCCGCCGGGAATGAAGTAGGTGATGCCCATGATCATCTTGCCGCCGTCCACGTCAGCGGGATCGTGCAGACGGGTGGGGACGCATTCATTGTGGCCGGGAGCGGTGTACGCATAAACGGTGCTGCCCTCGGTGCCCTTTTTTCTCTGAACTTTGTACTGTGCCATTTTGTATAGCTTCCTTTCCAAAAGTATTTGAGTGATTAAATTTTAGCACATATTCATGAGTGTTGCAAGTAAACTTTGACAAGCTCGGCTATATTTGTTAATCTATCTGCGGGAAGTGATACTATGATTTTAGCGATTGATGTTTCCAATAACCACATTGTCGCAGCGGGCATGGAAAACGGACTTCAGGAATTTTCCTGTCGGATGTCCACCGATAAGACCCGTACCGCTGACGAATACAGCGTTTTTATGAATCTGATGGCGATGCAGCACGGCGTTGATCTGTCCAAGGCGGAGGGCTGCATCATCTCCTCCGTTGTGCCGGTTTTGACCGGCATCATCCGTCAGGCGGCGCAGCTTTTGACCGGAAAACACGTCATGGTGGTCGGCCCGGGCGTGAAAACAGGGTTGAATATCCGTCTGGACGATCCCTCTGAGCTTGCCAGCGATTTCGTGGCAGCTGCCGTAGCAGCAAATGCATACTATCCCCTGCCCTGTGTCACGGTCAATATGGACACTGCCATGGCGATCGGTGTGAACGATAAAAACGGCACGTACATAGGCGGCGTTATCGCCCCGGGTGTAATGGCATCTCAGGTCGCATTGAGCCGCGGTGCGTCGCAGCTCCACTCCGTTGCCCCGCGAGCGCCGGGTCATGTTATCGCTAAAAACACCGCAGACTCCATGAAAAGCGGCATTATCTACGGTGCAGCCGCCATGCTGGACGGCTTGCTGACCGGTATCGACGAGGAACTCGGTGAGACAGCCACGGTGGTTGCCACGGGCGAATGGGCGGGCGAGGTCATCCCTCACTGCCGCCGCCCCGACATCATCCTCGACAAAGACCTCGCGATGAAAGGGCTTTGGCTGATTTATCAGAAGAATATAAAATGAAGAAATGCGGTCGTTTTGACCGCATTTCTTCATACCAGATACATGGTCTTCAGTTGTTCGATCTCTGCGTCTGTCACGCCGATCTGCTCGTGTAAAAAGACGTTTAAGCCGCCCTTTTTATCCACGATATCAAGATACTGCGCCAGCCAGTCCTCTCGGACGAACATGATGATCTTCCGAAATTCCCGTTCCTGTTCTTCCTCCAGCGAGGCATATTTTTCCTCATAACGGCGAGACATATATTCATTCGTCAGCAAATAATCCCGCATCCACTCCTCGCGGGAAACGCCGAGGGCGGTCAACAGCAGAATGGCAGCCACACCGGTGCG
Organism: Oscillospiraceae bacterium; assembly: GCA_045640125.1. Classification (GTDB taxonomy): domain Bacteria; phylum Bacillota; class Clostridia; order Oscillospirales; family Oscillospiraceae; genus CAJOIG01. Next base: position 2,366 of record JAZUEL010000023.1, on the reverse strand, counting down.
ATCCTTGCCCTGCTTGCAATGCCAGAGCACGGGCTTTCCGCCGCTTTGCAGAAGCTGGTCAAAAAACGCACGGTATGCGACGGAGGATTCCAGGGAGCTTGCAAGCTGACGGTAGACATAGGGGAACATTTCCTGCGGCGGGATCAGCGGATGATCGTCCTTCATCATCGACATGGGCTCCGCCGGCATCGGCGGCAAAGCAGGAATGGAGATATATTCCGCGCCGTTCACAGCCCGATCTGTGCGGATTTCCGTTTCTTTCGTATCGCGAAAATCTATGATTTTCGATATATGAAATTCTTCAGAAAGGCGGCTGATGTCCGCATCGCTCGCCTTATGCAGCTCGCCGCATCGATATAACAGTCCGTTTTTAACTCTGCGTCCGTCCGAGGCGGGTATGCCGCCCAGCTCCCGAAAGTTTGCAATATTGTCAAAGGTGTAGAACATAGTAGACCTCAAACAAAGCCTCCGGTTTTGACCGGAGGCTTTGCCTATAAAAGTGATTACTTATTGTTGAGATATTCCACAATGCCGGCCGCGGCAACTTTGCCGGCACCCATGGCCTTGATGACGGTGGCAGCGCCGGTAACGGCATCGCCGCCGGCAAACACGCCGGGACGGGAGGTGGCACCCTTTTCGTCCACTTCGATGCCGCCCTTTTTGGTTGCGTTCAGACCCGGGGTTGTCGTGCGGATGAGGGCGTTCAGCGTGGTGCCGATGGCAATGATCACGGTGTCGACCTCCATGATCCACTCGCTGCCGGGAATGTTGACAGGAGAACGACGGCCGGAGGCATCGGGCTCGCCGAGCTCGGTGCGCTGGCACTTCAGACCGGTCACATAGCCGTTTTCGTCACCGACGACCTCAATGGGGTCGTTGAGAAGATCAAAGATGACTTCCTCGGCAATGGCGTGCTCCACTTCTTCCTTACGGGCGCTGAGTTCTTCCTTGGAACGGCGGTAGACGACATGGACTTCCTCGGCACCGAGGCGCTTGGCGGTACGAGCCGCATCCATCGCCACGTTGCCCGCACCGATGATGGCGACCTTTTTGCCGATACGGATGGGGGTATCGTATTCGGGAAGATAGGCCTTCATGAGGTTGGTGCGTGTCAGGATCTCGTTGGCGGAGAAAACACCGAGCAGGTTTTCGCCGGGGATGTTCAGGAAACGAGGAAGACCGGCACCGGAGCCGATAAACACCGCATCAAAGCCCTCGGCAAAGAGGTCGTCCACGCTCTCAGCGCGGCCGATGACCGCGTCGGTGACGATCTTAACGCCCATCTGCTCGAGCTTCGCGATTTCCTTCGCCACGATGGCCTTGGGCAGACGGAACTCGGGAATGCCGTACACCAGAACACCGCCGGCCTTGTGGAAGGCCTCATAAACGGTGACCTCGTAGCCCTGACGAGCCAGATCACCGGCGCAGGACAGACCGGCAGGGCCGGACCCGACGACCGCGACCTTTTTGCCGTTGGATGCGGGCTTTCCCATAACTTCGTCCGCGTTGTTTGCCATGTGCCAATCGGCGACAAAGCGCTCCAGGCGGCCGATGCCGACGGATTCACCCTTGATGCCGCGGACACACTGACCCTCGCACTGGTTCTCCTGCGGGCAGACACGACCGCAGACGGCGGGCAGTGCATTGGTGGAGGTGATGATCTGATAGGCTTCCTCAAAGTTGCCCTGCGCGACCTGCGCGATGAACTCGGGAATGCGGACGTTCACGGGGCAGCCCTTGCGGCAGTGGGGATCCTTGCAGTTGAGGCAGCGTTTGGCCTCGTCGATCGCCATTTCTTCGGTATAGCCGAGAGCGACTTCTTCAAAATTCTTGTTGCGAACCAGCGGCTCCTGTTCGGGCATCGGGTTCTTGTCCATTCTCATATTAGCCATGCTGTCTCACTCCTCCCGTAATGCGGCAGATGTGGCTCTTGGCCTCTTCTTCCTCTCCCGCGTAGAATGTTGCACGCTTCAGGATGCCGTCCCAATCGACGAGATGGCCGTCGAACTCGGGGCCGTCCACGCAGGCGAACTTGGTCTCGCCGCCGACCGTCAGACGGCAGGCACCGCACATACCGGTGCCGTCCAGCATGATGGGGTTCATGGAAACGATGGTCTTGATGCCGTATTCCTTGGTGGCATCGCAGACACGCTGCATCATGCGGGTCGGGCCGACGCACATGATCTCATCGTACTGGTTGCCGGCGTCGAGCAGAGCCTTCATCTTGGTGACGTTGAAGCCCGCTTCGCCGTAGGAGCCGTCATCGGTGGTGATGTAGAGGTTGGTAACACCGGCGCGCATCTCGTCCTCGAGAATGACGATGTCCTTGGAACGGAAGCCGGCGACCATGTCGACCTCGATGCCCT
>JAZUEL010000022.1:0-6929 GCA_045640125.1 Oscillospiraceae bacterium | reverse complement strand
ATCCGCGGCATCCGCCGCGCGGCGCTGGCGCCGGGGCTGCCGAATGGCGGCAAGGGCGTTATGCTCATCGACTGCGGCGCGAATGTGGAATGCTCGCCGGAGTACCTGCTCCAGTTTGCCTTTATGGGCTCGTTCTATGCCGAGAAGATCATGGGCTGTGAGAAGCCGCGCGTCGCGCTTTTGAACGTCGGCGCGGAGGATACCAAGGGCGGCGAGCTGCAGAAGGCGACGAATGCGGCGCTGCACGAGGCCGCGGCGGCGGGACGGCTGAACTTCATCGGCAACCGCGAGGGCAGCGATCTGCTCAAGGGCGAGGTCGATGTCATGGTGGCGGACGGCTTTGCCGGAAACGTCATGCTCAAAACCGTTGAGGGCGCTGCCAAATTCATGTTCGGCGGCTTGAAGGGGATCTTCTATAAAAACCTCAAAACCAAGCTCGCGGCGGGGCTTATCAAAAAAGACCTGTATGCGTTCAAGTCCATGATGGACGTTAACGAGATCGGCGGCACGGCGATTCTGGGCGTTTCGAAGCCGGTCATCAAGGCGCACGGCTCCTCCGATGCCCGCGCCATCCGCAGTGCCGTCCGGCAGGCGATCGCCTTTGCCGGAGCGGGTGTCATTCAGGAAATCGAAAACAACATTGAATCCATCAGGATCACGGAGTAAACTTTAGGAGGATTTGTTATGATTTACGAAAAAATCGTGGAAAAGATCTGCAATCAGTTCGGACTGGAGCCGGAGCAGATCAGCGAAGATACGTCCTTTGTGGACGATCTGGGCGCGGACAGCCTGGATGTGGTCGAGCTGACCATCGAGATGGAAGAAGAATTCGGCATGGCGGAAGTGCCGGAGGAAGATCTGAAGAAGATGCAGACGGTGGGCGACCTCGTGGAGTACGTCAAGACCCACGCGGATTTCTGATGAAAACGCTGGAAGAAAAGCTGGGCTATGTCTTTCGGGACAAAGCCCTGTTGGAAACGGCGCTGACCCATTCTTCCTACGCCAACGAGCATCCGCCCCGCCGCTCCAACGAGCGTCTGGAATTTCTGGGCGATTCGATCCTCGGCTTCGCCACGGCGGAGACGCTGTTTTGTCAATACGATATGCCGGAGGGCGAGATGACCCGCCTGCGGGCGGAGCTGGTGTGCGAAACGAGCCTGCATCAGGTGGCGCTGGCGCTGGGGCTGTCGGAGTATATCCTGCTCGGCAAGAACGAGGAGGGCAATGCGGGGCGTAAACGCCCGTCCATTCTGGCGGATGCCGTGGAGGCGATCATCGCCGCCATGTACATCGACGGCGGTGTGAAGCCGGCGGAGCAGTTTATCAAAGAGGCTGTTTTGAAGGACGGTCTTGCCGGCAAGCGCTTCGTGCGCGAGGACTATAAGACCATGCTGCAGGAGCTTTTGCAGCAAAACGGCGGGCAGGCCCCGAGCTATGCGATCATCGCGGAGTCCGGTCCCGACCACGACAAGACCTTCACGGCGCGCGTGAGCTATCCGAACGGAACGGCCGAGGGCTCGGGAAAAACCAAAAAGGAAGCGGAGCGTGAGGCGGCGAAAGCGGCGTATCACGTGCTGAAAAACTGATGGCCAGAAACAACATCATCCCCATATTCGTACCGCATTTGGGCTGCCCGAATCAATGCGTGTTCTGCAACCAGAGACGCATTTCCGGCAGCCTTTTGCCTGCTCGCGCCTCCGATGTCACGGCGGCGCTTGACAAGGCGGAGCGGGAGGGCGTGCGCGGGGCGCAGCTCGCCTTTTACGGCGGGAGCTTCACGGCGATCCCGACGGCGATGCAGGAGGAGCTTCTGGGTGCTTCCGTGCCGTATCGGGAGCGCGGTGTCATCCGCTCGGTGCGGCTTTCCACCCGGCCGGATGCCGTGGATGAGACCGTGCTTATGCGGCTGAAACGCTATGGCGTATCGACCGTGGAGCTTGGCAGCCAGTCCATGGACGACGCTGTGCTGCAAGCGTCCGGACGCGGTCATACGGCGGCGGATACGGAAAGAGCCGCGGCGCTTGTCAGGGCGGCGGGACTGGAGCTTGTTTTGCAGATGATGACGGGGTTGCCCGGCTCATCCGATGAAAAGGATATTGAAACGGCGCGGCGCATCATCGCGTGCGGGCCGGATGCCGTGCGCATCTACCCGACGGTGATCGTGCGGGATACGCCGCTGTATGAGCAGTGGCGGCGCGGTGAATACCGCGAGCATACCGTGGCGGACGCGGTGCGGGTGTGTGCCGATATTTTGCCGCTGTTTGAGGCGGCGGGGATCCCCGTCATCCGTCTGGGTCTGAATCCGACGGAGGAGCTTTCAAACGGCGAGGCGGCGGGCGGCGCGTATCACCCCGCACTGGGCGAGCTGGTGCGTTCGGAACGCCTGCGGCGGCAGACTGTGGAGCTTTTGAGGGATGTTCCGTCGGGGGCGAAGGTCACGCTCGCGGTGCATCCGAAGATGCTTTCCGCCATGATCGGGCAGCACGGGGCAAACCGTGAGGCAATATGCCGCGATTTGGGACTCAAAGAATTGCGAATTTTGTCCGATGCGTCAGCCGGAGACTATGTTTTGTGTATTGACGTTGAAAGCTGAACAAGGTATACTATATACTGTATTTTTATATTGAAATTGTGCAGCAACAGGAGAAACCGAGAGTGTTACTGAAAGCACTTGAAATCCAGGGCTTTAAGTCGTTTCCCGAAAAGACGACCCTGGAATTCGAGAAAGAAATGACCATGATCGTCGGACCGAACGGCTCCGGCAAATCGAATATATCGGATGCCATCCTCTGGGTCATGGGCGAGCAGCGCACGCGTTCGCTCCGCGGCAGCAAAATGGAGGATGTCATTTTCGGCGGCACGGAAAAGCGCAGTCCTCTGGGCTTTGCACAGGTGTCGCTGATTCTGGACAATACCACCCGCGCGTTCGCCATCGAGGCGGACGAGCTTGTCATCACGCGCCGCTATTACCGCTCGGGCGACAGCGAGTACCAGATCAACCGCGAGAACGTCCGCCTGAAGGACATCCACGAGCTTCTCATGGACACCGGCCTTGGGCGCGACGGCTATTCGATCATCGGGCAGGGGCGCATCGCGGAGATCGTCTCCGCCAAATCCACCGACCGCCGCGAGATCTTCGAGGAGGCGGCGGGCATCAGCCGCTTCCGCTACCGCAAGGAGGAGGCGGAGCGCAAGCTCGCCGCGACGGATGAGACCCTGCAGCGCGTGGCGGATAAGATCGAAGAACTCGAATTGCAGGTCGGGCCGCTCAAAAAACAGTCCGAGACCGCGAAAAAATATCTGGCGTTCAAGGAACAGCTCAAGGGTCTTGAGATCACGGTCTGGATGAGCACGCTGGACAAGCTCTCGGGTCAGTCGGCATCGGTCAGGGAGAGTTTGGAGAAAGCGCGGGACGAGCTCGCGGAGGCGCGGCAGAAGCTCGCGGAGAACTACGAGCTGGGCGAAACGATCTCCGAAAAAATGCACGCCAAGGATATCGAGGCGGAAAACGTCCGCCTGCGCCTTTCGGAGACGGAGGCGGCGAGCGCGGAGAACGAGAGCGCCTGCGCGGTGCTGCGCAGCCAGAAGCAGTCCAATCTGGATGCCGCGGCGCGTGTCAGGGACGACATGGCATCGGACGATCAGCGCATAGCCGCGCTGGATGCCCAGATCGCGGAGCTGCGGGAGCGCATCCAAGCCATCGCAATGGATGCCAACGAGCTGGGGGAGAAGATCGCCACCCTCTCCAACATCGTGAACGGTCACCGCATGAAAATGGCGGGACGCGAAAATAAAGTCAATACGCTGCGCGAGGAGGTCACCAGACTGACCGTGGACGGACGCAGCGTGCAGGCGCGGGTGAATATGCTCGCGGAGATGGAAAAAGACTACGAGGGCTTTTCCCGCGCGGTCAAGACCGTGATGACGGAGGCGCGGCGCGAAACGCTCCACGGCATACGCGGGCCGGTGGCGAATCTCGTCCGCACGGAGGATCGCTATGCGCTGGCGCTGGAAACGGCGCTGGGCTATGCGGCGCAGAACATCGTCACGGACACACAGGAGGATGCCAAAACCGCTATCGAATACCTCAAACGGCACGATTCCGGACGAGCCACTTTCCTGCCGATCAGCGCGATCCGCGCCAATGTGCTCACGCAGCTTCCCAAGGGGGAGCGGGGGTATCTGGGTCTCGCGCTCGACCTCTGCCGCTATGACAAGGCATACGAGAATATTTTTGCCAATCTGCTCGGGCGCACAATCATCACCGAGACGCTCGGCGATGCTGTGGCGATCGCTAAAAAATACGACAACAAATTCCGCATTGTCTCGCTCGACGGTCAGATGATCAACGCCGGCGGCTCCATGACCGGCGGCTCCGCCGCCAAGGGAACGGGTGTCATCTCCCGCGCCAACGAGCTGGAACGGCTCCGGGTGAAAGCCGAGCAGACGGAACAGAAGCGGGCGCAAAAGGCAGAGGAGCTGGAAAAAGCGGAACGCGAGCTTGCAGCGTCGCGCTACGATATGGACCTGGCGGGCGAGGAGCTGGCGGCGGTACGCAGTCAGGCGGCATCGCTCGAAGCCGAGCGCGAGGCGAAAAAGACCAGTGCCGCGCAGCTCGAGGAGGTCAAAAACGCCATGCTCTCCGGCGGCGGCGAACGCCGTGCGCTGCTTGCATCCTACGATAAACGCAACGCGGAGATCGACAAAGAGCTTGCGAAGAAATCGGCGTTCGGAAAAGAGCTTTCCGAGAGAGCGGAGACGCACCGCGCGCGCATCAAGCAGATCACACAGCAAAAATTCGAGCTCGAAGCCAAACGCACCGAATCCGACCGGCAGAGCCAGCGGCAGAACGAAAACATCGTGGAGCTGGAACGTCTGGTGGCATCCATCGAGCGCAAGAGCCTTGCCGCCGAGATGGAGGAGCAGCAGATCATCGACAAGCTCTGGGACAACTACGAGCTTACCCGCACCGCGGCGCAGAGCCTGCGGCAGGAGGTCGAATCCGTCACGCAGGCCAACCGTGACATCGCCTCCCTGCGGCGCAGCATCTCCGCGCTCGGAACGCCCAATCTAGGCGCTATCGAGGAATACGAGCGCGTGTCGGAGCGCTATGAATACCTCTCCGGTCAGCGCGGTGATATCGTCAAGGCCAAGACCGAGCTGCTGAACATCATCGGCGACATCACGAGCGAGATGGAGCAGATCTTCACCACCGAATTTGCCCTCATTTCCGAGTGCTTCACCTCGACGTTTCTCGAGCTTTTCGGCGGCGGACGCGCCAGCCTCCGGCTGGAGGATGAGAACGACCCGCTGGGCTGCGGCATCGAGATCAAGGTGCAGCCGCCCGGGAAAGCGGTCTCGAGCATCAGCCTGCTCTCCGGCGGCGAAAAGAGCTTCGTGGCGATTGCGCTGTATTTCTCCATTCTGAAGGTTAAACCCACGCCCTTCTGCGTCATGGACGAGATCGAGGCGGCGCTCGACGAGGAGAACGTCACGCGCTACGCGGACTATATGCGCACCCTCTGCAACAAGACGCAGTTCATCGTCATCACGCACCGCCGCGGCACGATGGAGGCGGCGGATATGCTCTTCGGCGTGACGATGCAGGAAAAGGGTGTCAGCCGCGTGATTGAATTGGATTTGGCTGAGGCGCAGAAAACGGCACAGGATAAATGATGTAAGGAGCTGCTTATGGCACTTTTCAAGAAGCAAAAAGGCGGTCTTGCGGGGCTGTTCCAGTCTCTCAACGAGGCGGACGACGAGTTTTTCGACGAGCTGGAGGAACAGCTCATTCTGGCGGATGCCGGCGTGGAGCTGGCGGAGGAAGCCGTGGAGGAGCTGAAAAAAGCCTGCAAGGAGCGCTTTATACGCAAAAACGATGAAATTCGGGATAAACTCGCCGACATTTTGGCGAAGAAAATGGAGGAGGCGGGCTCCAACGAGCTGACGCTCACCACCAAACCCGCCGTCATTCTGGTCGTCGGTGTCAACGGTGTCGGCAAGACCACCAGCATCGGCAAGCTTGCCAATCTTTATAAATTGCAGGGCAAAAAAGTCCTGCTCGCGGCGGCGGATACCTTCCGCGCGGCGGCTTCGGAACAGCTCAATATTTGGGCGGAACGCACCGACACAGACATCGTCCGCCACGGGGAGGGCGGTGACCCCGGCGCGGTGGTGTTCGATGCCATCAACGCCGCCAAAGCGCGCGGCGCGGACATCATCATCATCGACACGGCCGGTCGTCTGCACAACAAGCAGAACCTCATGAACGAGCTGGAGAAGATCTACAAGATCATCGGCCGCGAGCTGCCGGATGCCGACGTGGAAACGCTGCTGGTGCTCGACGCGACGACGGGTCAAAACGGCATCTTCCAGGCCGAGAGCTTTTCTAAAGCCGCCGGTGTCACGGGCATCATCCTCACGAAGCTGGACGGCACTGCCAAGGGCGGCATCGTCCTGTCCATCGCGCAGAAGCTGGGTGTCGGCGTGAAATTCATCGGTGTCGGCGAGGGCATCAACGACCTGCTCGGCTTCGATGCGCACGCCTTTGCGGAGGAGCTGCTGACATGACCTTTGTGCTGGCATCCAACAATATGGGAACACTACGGCATTATTCAATACAGCAGCTCAATATAATGTGCATTACTTTTTAGATGAACAATTGGAATCACCTCAGTTTAACAAAGATTTAACAGATTTTATGGACGCCCATGATGTATTACTCGTTACTCTTTGTATGGATGTTTTAAATGCTGCTGAAGCTCCAGGTGTCAGTGCACCATCTCCATTTGGTTTATCCGCTATAAAGGTTCGAGACATTTTACGTCAGATGGTTTCGCATAAAAATACGGTAAGTTTTAGTATTTGTGAAGTGAATCCTTCGCTTGATATAAACAATCAAACAGCAAAATTGGGGGCTTACTTTATAA
>JAZUEL010000021.1:0-6155 GCA_045640125.1 Oscillospiraceae bacterium | reverse complement strand
AGGGGAAACCCGCAGCGGCGCAGTCGGCGGCGAAGGCGCCGGCGTCCTGCCGGATGACGGGGAAGCTGTCGTAGTGCATGGGAACGACCTGCTTCGGCTCGATGAGCTTCGCGGCGCGGATGGCGTCGGCGGGGCCCATGGTGTAGAAGTCGCCGATGGGCAGCAGGGCGAGGTCGATGGCCTCGTCCTTCAACAATGCCATGTCGTACGTCAGCGCGGTGTCGCCCGCAAAGTAGATGCGCTTGCCGGCCATGTCAAACACAAAGCCGCAGGCACGCGCCCCGGGAACGCCGGAGGAATGGATGGCGTTTACGAATTTGACGCGCCCGAAGGGAAACTCCGCCCAGCCGCCGAGGTTGCCGGAGACGGTCTTGTATTTCCGGTCGGAGAACAGGGCGGGCGTAAGGTCTGCCGTGGAGACGATGACGGAGCCGCAGCGTTTGGCGATCTTCGCCGCGTCGCCGACATGGTCGCGGTGTCCGTGGCTGACGAAGATATAGTCCGCCGAGACAGAGCCGGAGGAGCAGGGGGCTTGGGGGTTGTCGTCCAGAAAGGGGTCGGTGAGGAGAATGGTCTCGCCGACCTCAAACATAAAGCAGGAATGGCCGAGATAGGTGATGGTCATAATGCGTCCTTTCAGCGGCGGACGTAGCGGATCTGGCAGCATTCATCGCCGCGTCCGATGGTTTTGGGCAGGTCGAGCTCGCAGCCGAATTCCTTGCCGATGCCGCGGTCGCCGCACATGGCGCAGTCGCAGAGGAAAGCGATCTCCTCATCGGAGCAGTCCTCCTTCTGCCACGCCTTGACGAGCGGGCAATAGGAGAAGTCGATGTCGAGATGATCGTCGTCGCAGCGGCGGATCTTCATCTCAAACACCTTCTGCGCGAAGAAGCCGAACAGCACCTTTTTCAGGCCCTTGAGCGACTCGCCGCCGCCGGCCTTCTGCCGGTGCAGCCGACCATGCTCATGGCCGCAGCGCTCGATGGCGGCGGGGACATACTCCTCCGGCTGAAGTCCTTTTTTGCGGGCCTCGTCAATGAGCAGGTACATCCATAAAGCGCGGTGCTCCAGCTGCTCGCGGATGCCGACGATGAGGGGGTTTTTGATTTTTGCTTCGTTGTAAATAGGCATGATATGTCCGTCCTTTCGGATATTTTATTTATGGTTCGATGCCGTATGTTTCGCCGCAGAAGTTCAGATGGGTGCTGTCTGTCCATTCGAGTTCGCCTGTCTCGGGCAGAGCACTGTAGTCGGAGAAAAACAGGCTGTCCGCTTCGGGCTTGAAGCAGCCCAGCAGCAGCCGCACCGGCGGCGTGTTCCTCCGCACGCTAAGCTCCACGCTGCCGCCCATGACACCCTGATCGACGACATAGACCTCGGCGACCAGCGAATAGTCGGGGGAGGGGTAGGCCTCCGTCGTTTTCACGCTCGAACCGTAGAGCAAAATGCCCATGAAGTTGAGCAGCAGCAAAGCGCTCATGCCGACGGTGCAGACAATGGCAAGCGGAATTTTGAGCTTGAATTTGCATTCGGTCAGAAACAGCAGCACAAAGGCGAAGATCGCCGCTGCCGTCATCAGAATGAGCGCTAAGCGGCTGTCCGTGCGGGGCAGCATGGCGATGCCGCTGACCAGCGCGGAGGGAGACAGCAGCAGATATACCGTCTTTTGCGCAAAGCTCGGCTCATTCTCGCGCGTGAGCAGCGTCAGCAGCGAAACAAGCGTCAGCAGCCCCGCGTACACGGCGGCATACAGCAGCTCATATTCGTAAGCGGCGAGATGCCCGACGGCAATGCAGAACGGCAGCAGCAGAAACAGGGCGAAGCTGACAAAAGGCAGAACGCGCCGCACGGCTTTCATCATAGTGTCCCGTCCTTTCGGTGTTCTTCGGCAATGACCCGATACGCCTCAATGAGCCGGTCGAGAGACACGGCGCAGTTCGCGGGGGAGGTGGAGGGCAGGCGCACGGCGGCGATGCCGGTGCGCGGGTAGTTGAGCTTTTGATAATAGGTATAGGCGGCGGTGCCCGTGGTGTAGATGCGGCGGATCTTCGTTTGCGCCAGCAGCCACGGGATGTCCGTCGCCACGGGATTTTTCACCGAAGCGTCGCTCGCACCGCGTATGTCGCATTCCTCCAGAGAGTCCCACAACGCGATGTGGTGCGACAGCGCCAGATGCTTCTTTTCCTCCACGGTCTGCGGCAGAGGCTCGTCCAGCACGGCGGCGAGCACGCGCCAGAAGCGGTTTTGCGGGTGGCCGTAGTAAAAGGCCTGCTCGCGGGACTTCGGCGAGGGGATCGAGCCGAGAATGAGCGTTTCGCAGTCCGCATCGTACAGCGGCGGAAACTCATGCGTGATATGGGCGTAATCCATGCTCATTCGCACAGCCATTGCGCCATGGAAAGCTTCACCCAGTCCGTCGCGCCGACGGCCTTGACCCACATCGTGAGATCCCCGGGCGTGACGACCATCTGATACACGGTCAGCTCATCTGTGGCACCGCCGTTTTTCAGATGGGTGTCGAGAATGTTCATCATGTAAGCGGCATTAATCGGCTCGGAAGCCTTGCGGCAGAGTGCTGTGAGGTTTTCCCGCCGCGTCAGCGAATCCCAACAGTTTTCGTTGGCGGGCACGGGGTAGTGCCACGCGGGGCTGATGTAATGGTTGGTGGCGACGAGAAGCCCGTCGGACTCGGTGCAGTCGCCGCTGTGAACGCCGTATATGTCCCATTCGTAGGAGCGGGCGCACGCGGCATCCGCCACGGAGATGATGTAGGCGTAATCGGTTTGTACGGTGTGGAAAAACTGATCCATCCGCTCCATCGTGTCCGCCTGCAGCATCGCCGACAAAAGCATGGTCGTCGCGTATATGCGCCTCTCGTCGGTGTCGGGCGAGGAGGGCATTCCATTGTTCAGTTCCAGAAACAGACCCTTTTCGTTCAGCCCGTTCACGCAGTATATCTCGCCGGCGTAGCCGACGATGGCGGTGGCGAGCGAGCCGTCCGCGGGATGGAACACCGTGACGGCTATATCATGCTTGAGCGCCGTGAAGATCTCGCCATAATCGTAGTTGCGGCCGAACACAAGCTGCCCGTTTTTGGTATAAGCCCCATTGACGGCGATCGCGCTGCACGCGGGCAGACCCGCGATGCGCTCCACACCGTCAACCATGAGAAGCTGCTCCGGCGTGAGACCGGAGGTCTCCGCCATGCCGTCAAAGAAGCGGCGCAGGAAATAGGGATGCTGCCGGTCGAGTCGCGTGGTAATGTCCTGCACGGTCGCGCGGTTTTCCCCTGCCTCGGCGATGCGCCGGACAAAGGCATAAACATCCCGCAGCTCATCGGCGAGCAGATGTCCGTACTGCCGCCCCATATCGTACCAGCTTCCGTGCAGGTTCAGCACGGCGATGCCGCCGCAGTCCGTTCTAGTTCCTCGCTCGAATTCTATCATAGTTGTGCCTTTCTGTTTGTTTCAATCAAAGAAAATGCAGCCCGCTCAGAAGATCTTCACCATCGTCCGGCAGATCACGGCGGGATAGGCGGCATCATACTGCGCCTTATAGAGCGCACGAATCTCGTCGGCGCTGTGGCGGATGCCGAGGTCGAGCTCGATCAGGCGGTAGCGCACGCCGAACAGCTCACAGCATACGCCGGTGTCCAGGTAGCCGTTTCGGAAATAAAAGCCGAGCCGACGGGTGCGCAGCGCTTTTTCGTCCTCGCTTTTGGCGTGCTCGGGGTCTTCGACCTCGCCGATCACGCAGTCGGCTCGCCCGAGCAGATATGCGGCGATGCGCTCCAAAAAGATGCGTCCGAGACCGCGGTTTCGCTCTGTGGAAAGGGTGGCGAGGTAGTCGAAAAGATAGCAGCGCCCCTGCCGCAGGAAAAAGGCGTAGCCAAGCAGCCGCCCGTTTTCAAAAAGCCCCAGACACTCGTAGCGTTCTTCCTCCATCGCTTGGAGGATGAACGCCAGCGGCCGCCGCTCATTGCGCGGAAAGTCCTGCGCCATAACACCCTTATACAGCCCCGTGACCTGCGCCGGATTCAGCTCTGTCACACTTATCGTATCCATAGACGGTTCATTCCTCCGGCGACCAGGATTCGGGGATCGGCTGGATGGTGATATCGTCGACCCTCGCAACGATCTGGAACTGATCCTCGTACACGATCTCGCCCGGGGTGTTGGTGTAGACCAGATAGTAAGGAATGTCGTATCGGCTCAAAAGCCAGAGAGCGGGCTTTATCCATTTGAGCATTTCCGCGGCGTTTTCGGTCTTAAAATAGCAGACAACGCTTTCCTGCTTCGTGCATTGCTTCGGCCAGGGCAGATTTTCGGCAAACCAGGAATCGATCTCCCAATAGAGGTCCTCGTCCTCCTGCTCCATCTTTTTGCTGCGGACAAGGTCCATGCACAGACCGAACACGCCCTTGCCGGTCAGCGTGTTCTCGACCAGATGCCGTCCCTGGATTCTGACATATTTATACTGTTCCGTCATCCCGTTCCGCTCCTTCGTTTTTTCTTCGTCTCCGGAAGCTCGTCATAGATGGCCGGAAACAGCGCTTCGAGCAGCGCGCGGTCATCCACATCCTCCACGAGAAGCATTTCCCGACCGCCCTTATACGGCAGCTCTGTCGGTGCATCCGGCATAAGCTCCCTCGCGGCTTTAACGGACTTTATGAGAAGCCGGTCATCGTATATTCCGCCCGCGACTTTGCCCCTGTAGTAGAGGATAAACTCGCCCATCATGGCGCGATAGGATATCCCGTCCACGCCCGCGAGCTGCTCCAGTATGTAGTTTAAGTATTCCTTGCTCGATGCCATGGCAAAACCTATACGTTTTCGGATTCTGCCATATCCGTATCTTGCTTGGGTTTCAGGGCTTTTACGCCCAGTGAGCTTAGGACGATCAACCCGATTACGGCAAGAACTCGGACTACGTTGTATTCCAGTGTCTCATTCGGATAGGATTCCACATAGCACTTTTCCGGATTGCCTGTATCGTATCGGATATGATAGGTGTCGCCCACTTGCGGATCGTCGAATCTGCCGTGTATGACAACGGTATAGTAGTTGTTTCCGTCCACGCTGTAATCGACATAAACGCGGTGCTTTGTGCCGCCTGCGTGTCCGCCGGAATCCTCCGTAACGCTGACGATGGAAGCGATGCCAACGGTCTGACCGGTATAGTTTTTGGCGGCCAGTGCCGGAATCAGTTTAATCAAGCTGAAAATAAATGCACACGCAGAAAACACCAGAACGGTTTTTGCCAGCTCGCGTAAATAATACTTCGTTTTCATTTTATTCCGCCTTTATTTTTCATGTTTTCCAGCGACTCCTTTCAAAACTACAGAGTGTGCTGGATTTTCTTTAATAATACCACGCATTCGACAGTTGTTAAGGATTCCAAGGAATATTCGATCACATCTTCACCGTTCACAGGAACCGGGAAGTTGAAGACGATCTTCCTCACCCAGCAGCCGTCCTTGCGCTTTTCGGGATATATCTCGATCTTCTCGATAAACGCCCGCATGAATTCCTTGCGTTCCATTTCCGTTGAGGACTGATATAACTCATCGAACGCAAGCAGGAGCTTGTAGATGTTGTCTGCCGAGATTTTCTCCTGCCGGATGCTCTGAATCTGTGTTTCCACATCTTCGATCTGGTTTTCTACCTCGCCGATGACGTCATACTGCGCATCATAGCGGCGCTGCAAGTCCAGAATCTTTTTGCTGTAATGCGCGTCGGTCACATCCAGTGCATCCATCTGCTGTTCCAGCCGGGTCTTGGTTCCGACAGCCTGCCGGAGCTGTGCGCGCAGTGCGTCGCGCTCTTTTTCCATATCATCCGTGTTGACTGCCGTACCGATCTTCGCCTGAATTGCTTCCGCATATTTCGGATCATTGACCATGGCGGAAATAATGGACGACACCATGCGGTCAAGCTCAGTTTGCTCGATATTGACACGGAAGGTGCATTTGTGTCCTGTTGCGGAGGTCGTGTTCTTACAGTAATAATAATATCTCGTTTTATTGTCCTTGCTGTGCGCCTTGGCAATGTTCCCATACAGGGACTTCCCACAGCAGGGGCATTTCAGCAGACCGGAGAGAATGTGGACGTGATCGGGATCATTGACCTTTTCGCGCCGGAACGCATTCTTTTTCC